>JACQZH010000046.1 GCA_016213925.1 Candidatus Omnitrophota bacterium
ACATTGCTGCTACTGTCGCGGTAGCCACACCGTGTTGGCCTGCGCCGGTCTCGGAAATAATGCGCGTTTTTTTCATCCGCAATGCCAAGAGAATCTGACCTAAAGTATTATTTATTTTGTGCGCGCCGGTATGAAGCAAATCCTCTCTTTTTAAATAAACTTTTACCCCAAGATACTCACTTAGCCTTTGCGCATGGTAAAGTGGCGTTGGCCTTCCGGCAAATTCTTTTAAATAATATCTCCATTCCCTTTGAAATTTTTTATCTCTGCTTAATCTTCTATAACAAACTTCCAGTTCTTTAAGCGCTTTACTTAAGGTCTCTGGAATAAATTTTCCGCCAAAGTCTCCATAATAGCCTTTATAATCGGGAAACGTTTTCATCTTATTTTATCTCCTTAATAAACGAATCCCTTATTTTTGTTTTTTCTATAAACTCATCATTATACTTTTTCGCTTCGTTAAAATCATCAAAAGTCCCCACATTAACCTTAAGATACGGCTTCTCTGGATTACTTTTCCTATAAACCGTATCGATAAAAACAAAAAAACCCTGCCCCTTAAGTTCCCCGACAAACTTCATTGCTGCCGCTTCATCAGCATATTCAGCAACCTGGATTGTATACCGTTTTTTTTCTAAAATACTCGTCTCTGTCTGCTCAACAATTATTTGTTTTTTAAAATCCTTATCTTCGGCAGTTATATTAGCAGTGATTTTTTCTGCAGGCTTATTCCCTTGGTCATGCTTAACAGCGGGCTTAACGGAAGCATTTGTTGGAATTTTTGCCTGATTTACAGCCGGTTTTTGACTACTTAAAATAAAAACCAGCGTTGCAATCACTATCACAACTATTACCGCAATAAAATTCTTAATTATTTTTTTAAGCAAAACATTCAATAATCCAAATGTTGCATTGCTGATTTTTCTTTTTTGAAGCAAACGTATTTTCAACCGCTCATTTTGCAGCGCAAGCTTTTTATTTTCCTCTTCAAGGAGAGTAACCTTATGTTTTAGTTGTTCTTTTTCCTCACCGCCTCCTGCGCTTTTCTGTCCTAACTTTTCTTCAAAAAGTTCCCGTTCCGGCAAAGGTTCTTTTTTACCGGGCTTTTTGCCGGTATCCGCATAAAGTTTGTCTTTAATATCAATATGTGCATATTTGTTGTTCTGCACATCTAAAGTCTCTTCCTTCTTGATTTTAGTCTCTCCATAGAGTTTTTTCTGGATTTCCTTTTCATCAATAGTTTTATGCTCACGGGCATCATCATATTTTTTTTCTTTCGAATATTTCATTTTAAGCTCCCCGCTCTATCTCTCTTTTAATTTGCCTTTACTTTTTGCATCAAATCTCGTATCTGCCGCAAGCTTTTTTTTCCGGGGCTGGTTTCAATACCGCTGGAAACATCTATAGCATAAGGCATAAAACTTTTTATTATCGTCCGGACGTTATTTGCGCGAATTCCTCCGGCAACAATAATTGGTTTTTTATATTTCAGGCTCTTAAGTAATTTATGGGGTATAGTTTTCCCGGTCCCGCCATAGTAATTCTTATCATAAGAATCCAAGAGAATGGCATCAACATGCTTATATTCCGAAATCTTCTCTAAAGAATCTGAATTTTTCAGCCTTATTGCTTTTATTATTTTACAATACTTTTGAAAAAATGCACAGTATTTATCGCTCTCTTCACCATGGAATTGAAGCACATCCAGTTTACACCTGCGTAAAACATTAAGTACTTTGTCCTTATTTTCATTTACAAACACTCCGACTTTAATTGTAAATACAGGCAGGGTTTTTATGATTTTACACGCAGATGAAACAGATATTTTCCGCGGGCTGGGAGCAAACACAAAGCCCAAAGCATCTACTCCAAGATTAACCGCATTACGCGCATCAGTAATATTAGTTATCCCGCAAATTTTTACTTTCACAATTAACTTTTTCCTAAAAGGTTCTTGATTTTTATACCCATATTCCTGGCCCGGACAATGCCTTCTCCAATCAATACAGCCCTCACTCCCAGGCTTTGCAGATAAAGCACATCTTTCCTTGACTGGATACCGCTTTCACTAACAATAATTTTACCTTTTGGAATTAGCGCAATCATTTCCTCCGTAGTTTTCAGCTTTACCTTAAAACTATTAAGGTCGCGATTATTAATCCCGACAGTCCTTACTTTTCTAAAATCAATTTTTTTTAATTCACTGCGGTTATGGACTTCAACCAAAGCGCTCATGCCTAATCTATAAGTAAGTTGCAGCAATCTTGAAATTTTTTGTTTACTTAAAATCGCCGCAATCAGCAGGACCGCGTCAGCTCCGGCAATAAAAGATTCATATATTTGATATTCATCAATTATAAAATCTTTACGCAGAACCGGCACAGTCAAATTATTTTTAACAATTCCTATATCTGAAAGTTTACCATAAAAGTGGCTATCAGTATGTACAGAAACCGCAGCCGCTCCGCTCTGCTCATAAATCTTCGCCGTCTTTGCTAAATCAAGATTTTTCCTTAAGATCCCTTTTAAAGGAGAAGCCTTCTTTAATTCCCCGATGCAATTTATACCTGATTTTAAGCTTATGCTTTTATCAAAATTTCGGCACTTAATCTTGTTTTTTTTAATCAGTGATAAAAGCACAGTAAGCGGAAAAGCTTTTTTTGCCCTGGCAACTTCCTTTTTTTTAGCTGCAACAATATTCTTAAGCACTGATTTCATTTGCATACCGCACTAATAAATTAAGTTTCTCCTTAGCCTTACCTGTACCCAAACTTATTTTAGCCAGCTTTATCCCTTCTTCCGGGCTAGATGCCATATCCGCCGCATACAGGGCAAATCCGCTGTTCAGAACTACAAAATCTTGAATCGGACCAGGCTCACCCGCAAAAAGTTTTTCGGCAATATTTACGCTTTCTTCCACTGAGTTAACCTGTAATGCTTCAAGCTTGATACGTTTAAAACCAAACTGCTCCGGGGTTATCGAATATTTTTTAATTATTCCTTCTTTATTCTCACAAATTAAGGTTTCCGCGCTTAAACTAATCTCATCTACACCGTCGCGGCCATAAACCACAAGCGCATGTTTTACTCCCAGATTCCCGAGAACCCGAGCTATAGGCTCTATCAAATTTCCGTCAAAAACCCCAACTAGCTGATGAGTAGCGTTAGCCGGATTAGTCAATGGCCCTAAAATATTAAAAATAGTGCGAATACCGATTTCTCTGCGCGGCCCGATTGCGTATTTCATCGCTTCATGAAATGTAGGAGCAAATAAAAACCCTATTCCTATTTCATTAATGCAGCGTTCCACTACTTCCGGATGCGCGCAGATATTAACGCCAAGTTTTTCCAAGATATCAGCACTTCCTGATTTACTGGAAACACTTCTGTTGCCATGTTTAGCTATAGTAACCCCGGCGCCAGAAGCCACAAACGCAGCCATTGTCGAAACATTAAACGTATGCTTGCAGGAACCGCCGGTACCGCAGGTATCTAAGACCGTCCGTGCATTTATTTTTAATTTTACTGCGAATTTACGCATTATCGCCGCAGCTCCTGTAATTTCATCAACAGTCTCTCCTTTTAAACGCAATGCCGTAATAAAACAAGCTATCTGTGCCGCAGTTGACTCACCCTGCATAATCTCGGTAAAAATAATTTCCATTTCATCCTGCTTAAGATTTTCCTTATTTATAAGCTTTTGAATGCCTTCTTTTATCATGCCCCCCTCCTGAAGTTTAGGAAGTTTTCCAATATCTGCTTGCCATCTTTTGTCAGAATAGATTCAGGATGAAACTGCACCCCCCAAACAGGATACTCATTATGTTTTATACCCATAATAAGATTATCATCCGAACGCGCGGTTATTTTAAAATATTTCGGTAGGGTTCGTTCCTCAATTATCAAGGAGTGATATCGAGTTGCGACAAAAGGATTAGGAATGCCTTTAAAAATAGTCTGTTGGTCATGAAATATATTTGAGGTCTTACCATGCATAAGAACCGGAGCGCGGACTATTTCCGCTCCGAAAGCTTCACCAATACATTGATGCCCCAAACAAACTCCTAAAATCGGTATCTTCTTGTAAAACTCACCAATAACATCACAAGAAATACCCGCTTCCTTCGGGGTACACGGACCTGGAGAAATCACGATATATGAAGGCTTTAGCCTCTTAATTGCGCTTACTGAAATCTTATCATTGCGTACTACATTAATTTTTTCCCTTAATTCGCCAAAATACTGAACAAGGTTATAAGTGAAAGAGTCATAATTATCAATCAGCAAAATCATATTATCCCCTTTTGCGCTATTTCGATTGAACGCAGCATCGCTTTCGCTTTATTAACCGTTTCTTGAAATTCACGTTCAGGAACCGAATCGGCGACTATCCCAGCTCCGGCCTGAACATAGGCATGGTCATCTTTGACTATAATCGTACGAATTGTAATGCATGTATCAAGATTTCCGGAAAAACTGAAATACCCCACACAGCCGGCATATGGGCCGCGCTTAATATTCTCAAGCTCATCAATAATCTCCATTGCCCTGATTTTTGGCGCGCCGGTAACCGTCCCTGCAGGAAATGTTGCCCTAAGCACATCAAAAGAATCTTTGCCGCTCTTTACTGTTCCATGCACGTCGCTTACTATATGCATCACGTGGGAATATTTTTCTATTTCCATCAATTCTCTAACTTTGACACTACCAAATCTGCAAACGCGCCCAAGATCGTTGCGGCCAAGGTCAACCAGCATGATATGTTCAGCTACCTCCTTAGGATCATTCAAAAGATTTTTGGATAAAGCTATATCCTGCTCTTCATTCCTGCCGCGCCGGCGTGTTCCGGCAATAGGGCGCACTTCCGCATGACCAGACTCACAACGCACCATAACTTCAGGGGAAGAACCGATTAATTTAAAACTATCGAATTTAAGATAGAACATATACGGAGACGGATTAACAATCCTCAACGCCCTATATAGTAAAAACGGCTCAATGCCAAGTTTAATTTTAAATCTTTGCGAAATAACAGCCTGGATAATATCTCCGGCTTTGATATATTCCTTAATTCTTCCCACTGCTTTCTTAAAACTTTCCCGGCTTAAGTTAGATGTGAAATTAAAATCTACCAGTCCCTGAGTCTTTTTGGTAATCTTTAACGGTTTTTGCAGCAACCGGGCAATCTTTTCGATTTTTTTAACGGAATCATCGTAAATGTTTCTAAGCGCAGCTTTAGATTGTATCCTTTTCTTGTCATCAAGATGGACATTAGAAACAATCTTAATCTTATGCGCGATGTGATCAAAAATCAAAATTGTATCCGTCAAAACAAAGACTGCATCATCAATATTCAGATCATCGGGATTTTTATCAGGAATCGATTCAAAAAAACGCACCATGTCATAGCCCATAAACCCCACTAGCCCCCCGCAAAACCTCGGTAAGCCTTCAACCTCGACAAACCTATAACTATTAATCAATTTTTTTATTTCTGTAAGCGGATTCTGGTTTGTCGTGTAGCATGACCTGACAAAACGGTTTTTTTTCCTTTCGAGAATTTCAATCTGCCGTCCTTTACTTTTAAATATCAAAGACGGTTCACTGCCTAAGAAAGAATACCTGGCGATTTTTTCTCCACCCTCGACAGATTCCAGCAGATAGGAATATCTTCCCTTATCTATTTTCATAAATGCGCTAACCGGGGTCTCCAGGTCAGCAAGCAATTCCCGGTAAACCGGGATAACATTACCCTTTTTAGCTAATTTAATGAATTCCTCTTTAGACGGATAATACATAGCAATTATAAATTAAAAGTTAAAAGCTAAAAATTAAAAACTTAAAACCAAAAACGTAAAAATTAAACCATTCTTGTAAAAAAACAGGAACGTTCACCCGTATGGCAAGCAACCCCGATTTGATTCACCTGAATTACCAGCGCATCTTTGTCGCAATCGAAAAATATCTTTTTCACTTTCTGGAAATGGCCGGAAGTTTCTCCTTTAAGCCAGAAACACTTCCTGGAACGTGACCAATAAGTAGCTAATCCGCTGGAGATTGTTTTTTCCAAGGAAATCTTATTCATATAGGCAACCATTAAAATATCATTATTTTTAACATCCTGTATTATTGCCGGGATTAATCCGTTTTCATCAAATTTAAGCTCCTCCAGCGATTTTAAATTCTTCAGCAGCAATTTTTTTAATATCGGTTTTTTAACTTGCACAATCAATAGCCTCCTTTAACTTAAACCTTCCCTCATAAAGCGCTTTCCCGCAAATAATTCCCAAAAGGTTTTTATGGTTCTTTTCAAGCTTACTTACAGCTTTGATATCAGCAAGAGAAGACACCCCGCCTGAAGCAATAATATCAATTTTTGTTTTCGATAAAACATCTTCAAGCAATCCGATATTCGGTCCGGAAAGAGCACCGTCACAGGAAATATCAGTAAGAACAGCCATCCTAATGCCCATGGCTTCAACCTTTTTCAATGCTTGTTCAACCGTTAATTCCGTTTGATTTGTCCATCCACGGTCAAGCACAATCCCGGCTTTTGCGTCAATACTTACAATAATCTTTTTCGCAAAATTTTTACCGATATTTTCAATAAAAGAACTATCTTCAAATATTTTTGTGCTCATGATTACTTTATGAGCTCCAATAGACAACACCTTTTTTACCGTTTCCTCGGAACGGATCCCACCGCCAAAATGGACTTTTAAATTTACCTCTTTAACTATCTTTTCAACGACAGCAAGATTTTTTGGTTCGCCAAAAAAAGCGCCGTCAAGATCAATTATATGTAAAAACTCCGCCCCATCTTTTTCCCATTTTTTCGCCACTTGTACCGGATCCGGAGAATAAATAGTTTCTTTATTGTATAAACCACGAAAGAGCCTAACAACATTTCCTTTTTTTAAATCAAAAGCCGGTATAACTATCATCTTTTCTCCTTTTAGATCAATCGATTAATCCCTTAGTTGAAGGAACACCTTTACGTCTTGGATCTACCTGCGTTGCCTGATCCAGAGCCTTTCCCATCGCCTTAAAAAGCGCCTCCAGAATATGGTGCAGATCCGCAGGGCCTGATTTAACTATGTATACTAAACTAATTCCTAAATGCTGGACAAATGCATTTAAAAACTCATTTGCATCTTTAAAAGTGAAATTTTCATTATCAAAGGCCTCATGCGCTAAGACTTCTCGTATTTGATCTGCATTTGCAGCAGATATTTCCTGATGCAATTTAGGCCTGCCGCTTATATCAATATTCACCTCAACTACGACCTCATCCATAGTCACGGAAAAACAACCATACCTATTAATTCCTGTTTTTTCCTGTAAAGCTTGCTTAAAAGCTTTGCCGATAGCAATTCCAACATCCTCAATAATATGATGTGCCAAGTCGCCTTTAGCTTCAAGCTCCAGATCAAATAACCCATGAAATGAAAAAAGCGTAAGTAAATGATTCAGCGGCTCAAATCCTGTAACTATTCTGCTTTTTCCAATCCCGTCAATATTAAGTTCTCCGCTTATATCAACCTCGTTAGTCTTTCTTTTTATTAAAGCTTTTCTATCTGCCATAATCATTAAACTCCTAATCAAAACGTACTTTTAATGAATGAATATGTTTTTTCATGCCTTCAAGCGAAGCTATCTTTTCAACAGACGGAGCAACTTTCTCCAATGCTTTTTTCGAATAACAAATCAAATGCGTGCTTTTCATGAAATCCCCCACTCCCAAACCGGAAAAAAAGCGCGCCGTACCTGATGTGGGCAGCACATGGCTTGGCCCTGAAATATAATCACCAATAACAACAGGAGAATATGCTCCCACAAATACCGCTCCGGCATTTTTGATTTTCCTGATTATTTTGTTAGGCTGTTTGACCAAAAGCTCCAGATGTTCGGGAGCGATTTTATTAGAAACTTCAATCGCTTCTTCTAAGTTCTTTACCATAATCACATAACCGTTGATTACTTCCTTGCGGACAACCCGCGCCAGTTTTTTTGAATTTGTTATAAGCACAGCTATTCCTAGCCGATGCTCTGCCTGCGCCTGTAAATCCGCAATCACATGCGCCGGATTAGCAAAATTATTCGCAATAATTACAACCTCGCTCGGCCCGGCAAGCATATCTATATCGCAATAACCAAAAACCTGCCGTTTTGCCTCAGTCACATAATCATTACCCGGGCCAACTATCTTATCAACTTTAGGAACAGTCTTTGTTCCGAAAGCAAAAGCAGCAATAGCCTGTGCTCCGCCAAGCTTAAATACGGCATTTACCTTTAACAAATTAGCTACCGCTAAAATATACGGATTTACCTCTCCGTTAGCAGCCGGCGGAGTAGCAAGGTAAATTTCACTAACTCCGGCAATCTTAGCCGGTAATACGCTCATATATACTGAAGAAACTAACGGCGCTGTCCCGCTTGGCACATACACGCCGATCCTTTCGATAGGCCGTAATATTTCACCCAGCCTGACTCCTTCATCTCCATTAATCTTCCATGACTTTCTAATTTGTTTATTGTAAAAATCCGATACATTATTTATCGCAACTTTTAAACTTGCAATAAATTCCGCGTCTATATTTTGATAAGCGCCGCTGATTTCTGACTCGGAAACCCTGATTTGTTTCTGGGAAAGCAGCACTTTATCAAACTTTTTGGTATAGCTGATTAACGCGTCATCACCTTGTGCATGGACATCCTGTATAATCTTTTCAACTGTCTTTTTAACACGCAGTTTACGCCGGGATAAACGGCCGTAAATATTCTCCAAAGTTTTACCTGAAAATTTTACTACTTTCATCTTATCCTCAACCTGTTATAAATTTCCTGATTATATCTTTTGAATTTTTCTGCAAAATATTTAAAGACTCAATATCCTTTGCTCCTGCCTGCGCTAATTCTTTTTTTCCGCCGCCTCCGCCGCCGGCCAGCGCAGTTAATTCTTTTATTATTTTAACCGCATCGAACCCCTTATCCGCAAGGCTCTTACTGATACTAACAATAATTATCGGCTTGGCATTACCTTGCGCCATAAGTACACAGATTACAGGGTCCAGCTTAGAACGCAGGCAATCACTGATTTTACGTAATGAATCCGCGTCACAATCATCAAATTTTTCAATAATAACATTTATACCTTCTATTCTTACCGCTTTTGCGGCAATTTCGCCTGCTTGCCGCTCCAAAGAACCAAGTTTATATTTCCTAAGCTCCTTTTCCAGATTTTTACTATGATCAATGCTCTTTTGCGCTGCTTCAATAAGCCTTTCTCTTTCTGCATTCAAAACCGTACATAAACTATTAAGCAATTTTTCCTGATCTTTAAACAAGCTAAAAGCTTCTGCTCCGGTAACAGCTTCAATGCGCCTTATCCCTTGAGCTACGGAATTTTCCGCAGTAATTTTGAATAAGCCGATCTGTCCGGTTTGCTTAACATGCGTTCCTGCGCATAATTCCTTTGATTTATCGCTGATTGCAAGCACCCGGACATAAGATTCATATTTTTCGCCGAAAAAAGCAAGCGCACCGGTTTTTTTTGCCTGCGCTATATCCATAATCATTGTCTCAACAGGCATATTTTCCATTATACATTGATTTACAATCGCTTCAACATTTTCTATAGTTTCTTTTTTAAGCGCGCTAAGATGGGGAAAATCAAACCGTAATTTTTCCCAGGAAACATAAGAGCCTGCCTGCTCTACGCTTTCTCCTAAAACTTTTCTTAAAGCATATTGTAGCAAATGGGTTGCCGTATGATTGCGGGCTGTAGCAATTCTTTTCTCCTCACAAACTTTTGCATTAACCTGCATGCCTTTCTGAACCCTGCCATTTGTAATTTTCACCTTATGGATAACTACTTTATCTGTTTTTAGAACATCCGTAACTTGAGCTTCAAACCCGGAAGAATTAAAAAATTTACCCGTATCCGCAACCTGGCCTCCTGATTCAGCATAAAAAGGAGTTTTATCCAAAACTATTTCCACTTCCTGCCGGCTTTGCGCCGCGTCAACCGGTACTTTTGCCTCAATTATTAACATCACTTTTGCATCTGATTCCAAAGAATCATACCCGGTAAACTCCGTAGTTAAACCTTTAAAAAGATGCGCTGTACTCCTTGAAAAAATCTCACTAGATATCTGGCTTGCGTTACGGGAACGATTTCGCTGCATTTCCATTTCTTTTTCAAATTCTTCTTCAAAATCCTCAACAGGGATTTTTATGCCTAATTTATTAATAATCTCTTTACTGATTTCTAAAGGCACGCCGTATGTATCATAGAGCGTAAACGCTTCCTTGGCAATCCGCACAAACACCGGCACAGTATCTAAAGCAGTACCATGAAAAGTCGCTGAAGCAAAAGGCAGTTTTTCATAGAAGGTAAATTTTTCTTCTGCCAGAGGTGAACGCTCTTTTAATATCGACCAAAACATCTCCTCTTCTTTCTTTATGATCCCGGCAATAGTTTCATGGCGCTTTAACAGGTACGGATACGGTTTTTCCATGGTCTTTGCAATAACATAAACCAGCCGGTAACAAAACGGCTCTTTTACGCCTGCTTGTTTCATATTCATAATCGAACGCCTAATCAGCTTTCTAATAACATAACCGCGCGCTTCGTTACTCGGCATAACACCGTCAGCGATACTAAATACAGCCGCGCGAATATGGTCTGCTATTGTTTTCGCGCTGCTGCCAAACCAGGTTTTCTCCGGGGTTATTTGGCTGCGCTCAAGATGTTCTTTTAAATCATTTAAAATCGGCACAAATAAATCTGTCTGATAATTTTCACGCACATTCTGCATAACACTGGCAATTCTTTCAAGCCCCATGCCTGTATCAATATTTTTACTTGGTAACGCTAAAAGGCTGCCGTCAGACTGGCGGTCATATTGAGTAAAAACAAGGTTCCATATCTCGGTAAAACGGCCGCAATTACAGCTGGGGTTACAATCCGCTTTTTCACAGCATTTCCCGGTCCAGTCATAAAATATCTCGGAACAAGGCCCGCACGGGCCGTTTGGGCCGTCTTTTGGAGCATTAGCCGGCCAAAAATTATCCTTATCGCCTAATTTTACTATTCTTTCTTCCTGAATCTTAATCTTTTCCAACCATATTTTATAAGCCTCTTGATCCTCTTGATGAACAGAAACCCAAAGTTTTTCTTCAGGCAGTTTAAGGACTTCGGTAACAAATTCCCATGCCCAGGAAAT
This sequence comes from Candidatus Omnitrophota bacterium, assembly GCA_016213925.1. Lineage (GTDB taxonomy): Bacteria > Omnitrophota > Gorgyraeia > B26-G9 > B26-G9 > JACQZH01. The sequence continues at coordinate 11,229 of JACQZH010000046.1, forward strand.
TGCGTCTTGCTTAAAATAATCTCCGAAAGAAAAGTTCCCCAGCATTTCAAAAAACGTATGGTGCGAGGGGCTTTTACCAACATTAATCAGATCAGCAGTACGCAGGCATTTCTGTGAACTCGCGGCCCTTCTAAAATCCGTAATATTACCCATAAACTGTTCTTTAAATTGATTCATCCCCGCGGAAGTAAATAGAACAGACGGGTCTTTCGCCGGAACCAAACTATCACTTTCAACTACCTTATGGCCTTTTGAAGCGAAAAAATCTAAAAATTTATTCCGTAATTCGTCAGTTTTCATCACAAATTAATTCCTTAATTATTTTAAAAATCAGTGAGCTTTTAAATCCGCGCCTTCCCAGATAAGAACCTAATCTTCGCCTAATTACATTAACCGGCAAACTTCCTAATATTACCAGCCTTTTTCTCGCAACTTGCATAGCAAGCCGGTATTCTGTATTTTCATTTATTAACGCTATGCTTTGCTCTATAATCCAGGGATCTAGCCCTTTTTGTTTAAGTTCCTGAATAAGCGCGTATTTCCCTTTGGGATTAAATCTTAGCCTGCTTTCTATCCAAAGTTTGGCAAACTTTAAATCGTCGATATAACCAAGTTCAGTGAGCAATTCAAGGTTTTTTTTTATTATGTCAGAGGAGAACCCCTTTAAGGCTAATTTTGTTTCAATTTCCTTACAACTGCGGAACCTGACTTTTAATAGACGAAAAGCGTAATTTTTAGCCTTTACAAAGTCATTATTCATGAAAACTAGCCTTAAAAATTTTATACAACCGCCGCTATAGAATCGCAGGCTCAAGGCTGCATACCTAAGAAACCGCTGGCATCAGTTCTCAGAGCTCTCAGAACATCATTCGTTTACCATCAAATAGCCACGATTGGTTTTAATCAAAGTATTCCCGGCTGATAAACTCACCGCCTGATAATAATCAGTAATAGTCTCAATTTTGTTTGTATTTATTTGAAGAATTATATCATTCACCCTGATGCCGGATTTTTCAGCCGGACTATTTACGGCAATTTCCGTTACTATTACTCCTCCTTTATCTTCCAAACTAAAATTACTGGCGAATTCTTCAGTGATTTCCATCACTTTTAAACCGCGCCAAGTCTCGAATAAATTTACTGCCTGTTTTTTCTCCGGCAATAATTCTAATTCAACGATTTTCTCCTCTTTGGATAGTTCTTCGCTTTTTATTATTTTCCCGCTGATTTTCAATTTTAAAGTGTGCGTTAAACCATTACGAATAATCTTTACTTTTACTTTTTCTCCGATCCCGGTATCCAAAACACACTTTAAAAAATCCAGTGTATTTAATATCTTTTTTTCATCAAATTTTACAATTATATCTTCCGGTCTAAAACCAGCTTCTTCACCTGCCCCTGACTGGATAATTTTTACAATCAAAACTCCTTCTGGCTTTTTAAGCTCAAAATATTCAGCCAATGCCCGGTTAACGTCCTGAACTTCAATCCCAATTAATTTTTCTAATACTTCTTCTCCCTTTAAAAGTTTTTGCAAGAGCCTTTTTGTTTCATTTACCGGAACGGAAAATCCGATTCTTTCCGAGCCCCTACTGGTTGTAAAAACAGCGACATTAACACCGATAACTTCACCACTGATATTGACCAATGGCCCGCCGGAATTCCCCGGATTTATCGCNNTGAATCAAATCCAGATAAGCACGTTCACGATAAGAAGTTCTTGGCAAAGAACGATGCAAAGCACTGACAACCCCAAAAGTCACCGTTGGCTTTAGGCTATTCTCAGCGAACCCAAAAGGATTGCCTAATGCTATTACAAACTGTCCTGTTTTAAGATTATCCGAGTCTCCGAGTTTAGCCCAGGGAAGATTATCCGCGTTTATTTTGATAACCGCAATGTCTGAATATGAGTCAGCTCCTTTTAACTGCGCGTTAAATTCCCTGCCGTCAGCCAAAGTAATTGTGATTTTTTGCGCTCCGTCGATAACATGCTCATTCGTCAAGATATAACCATCTTTATCAATAATAACCCCGGAGCCAAGCCCCATCTGTTTTTGCTGGCGCTGCGGAATCTCCCCATAGAAAAATTCGCGGAAAAAATCTTCAAAAAAATCATTCCTGGATGACCTTAATGATGCACTGCTATTTTCTGTTCTTTCAGTGCTAATACTAACTACTGCTGCTCCTGTTTTCTCGGCAACACTAAAAATCGCTTCTTCTAGCTGAGTTAAAACTTCCGGAGTTTTTTCCTCCGCCGGTAAATCCAGAATAAAAACAACTCCCACAAACAGGAATATCAAAAATAAATGAAATATTTTTAGAACCATATTACTCAATTAGCTTTAGAATTAATTATTGTCCATTTTCTTTAGCAGCGGCAGCCTCGCGGATTTTTTTCTCAAGTTCCGCTGTAGCTTTTTTATTTGTCTTCAAGTAAGCCTTTGCATTTTCTTTACCCTGCCCAATCTTTTCATTTCCAATAGTCAGCCATGTTCCTGATTTCGCAATTAACCCGAAATTTATACCCAAATCAAGAATACTGGATTCGGCTGATATCCCTTCGCTATGCATTATATCGAATTCTGCCTGGCGAAAAGGCGGAGCTACCTTATTTTTGACAACTTTCACCCTCGCCCTCGAACCGATAACAGTTTCCTGTGATTTTATGCTTTCGACCTTTCTAATATCCAGCCGTACTGAAGCATAAAATTTTAAAGCATTGCCTCCTGTAGTCGTTTCCGGGTTCCCGAACATAACACCGATTTTCATACGTATCTGATTAATAAAAATTACGCAAGTTTTAGATTTTGAGATAGCTCCGGTTAACTTCCTTAAAGCCTGCGACATTAAACGCGCATGCAGCCCCATATGTGAATCTCCCATATCCCCATCAATTTCTGCTTTTGGCGTCAGCGCGGCAACAGAATCAATTATTATCAAATCTACGGCATTAGAACGTACTAAAGTCTCGGCGATTTCCAGCGCCTGCTCACCAGTATCCGGCTGAGAAATCAATAAATCATCAAGATTTACCCCGATTTTTTTTGCATAAACCGGATCAAACGCATGTTCAGCATCAATTATCGCTGCAACCCCGCCTGTTTTTTGAGCTTGCGCAGCAGCACTCAAGCTTAATGTCGTTTTTCCGCTTGCTTCCGGCCCAAAAATTTCCACAACTCTGCCTCTGGGCAGGCCTCCCACACCTAAGGCAATATCCAGTGCCAATGAACCTGTAGGTATGACGCTAATATCCATTTTTGAACCTTTACCCAGCTTCATAATAGCACCCTTGCCAAACTGCTTCTCAATGCTGTCTAAAGCTAATTCTAATGCTTTAAGCTTTGGCGAAGGATCTGCGATCTTATCATTTTTTTCAATTTTTTCAATTTTCTTTTGCATAATAAAACCTCCTTGAGCTCCTTATTATAGTCATCTACCTCATTCTTTGCAATCCTTATTTAGAGAATGACAAGAACTTTATACGCAATTCATAAAGCAGTTGTTCAATAATTTCGTTCTCCTCTTTATCCAGATTGCCTTTTGTTTTTTCCTGCAGTACTACTATATTATCGATCAAATATTTTGCCTGACCTAAATCCTTTTCTCTTTTATTTGTTGTCGGATTTTCAATTTCTCCAAGGGCCATAAGCGCCTGCATACCCAGACTGGTGATAAATAAACTAAAATTCACCGGAGGCAGTTGTTTTGAGTCTAGATCCTCACTTGCATCATCAACCTGCCCAGGATCAGCCTCTTTTTCAGATTCAACCTTATCCTTCCAACTCTCATCAACTTTTTTATCGCTCATAAATCCTCCTTTTTATAATTAAACAAAAAATTATCTAATTTTATTCTTTTGTCCGATAGGCAAAACTATACGAACCGTGGTACCTCTTTCTCTACTTTGCCTTTGGAACTGCCGAAGATTAGTGTATGATAATACCTGCATAGCCTACCACACTAGAATAATCTCCTGTAATATCTCCACTTGTCTGATAATCAATAAGCTCTGCTTTTTTTGCGGCAAGCTCTTTGCAAGCAAAGAGAGCAACAGCAACAGGGATAATTCCGCACATACTGATTTTATTTTCTCTAACTATTTTAAGAAGCTTTTCAGGATTCAATTCCATAATCGCCTCGATTGCCATGGTATCTTTTTCCTTAGCCTGTTTTTGAGGCTCGTAATGGCTCATATCGTCCCAAAGGAGTTATCCATGTGCCTTCTGCCATAAGACTATATGGCCGTCCCAGTCCAGTATGGCAGGGAGACAAAATTAAGACACAATCAGGCACATTAACCGTGGATATTGTTTTCCCGGCTACTGCGCCGGAATACATATATCCGGCATGAGGCAATACAACCGCTTTTACTTGCTGCTTAACTTTTACCTCGGGAATAACACTATGCAGATATTCTTTCAGCCGTTCTGCGTCGCCCGGATAAAACTTTCCCATACCTGCCCATACTGCTTTTCTAATCATCGCGGCATGACCTCCTAAATTGCAAATTAATCATCAAGCTCCTTGTAAAGCAATGAAATACCTTCTTTAATGTCTATCCCATCTGCCGGCCGATGTACTTCCATCACCTTTATTGTATCTTTTTTTATATATGGTTTCAATAAGCTGAAATTAAAATCGCCTTTACCTGGGACCAAATGGTCAGCGGCCCCTTTAACATCATGCAAATGGATTCCGGCAAGCTTGTCTTTAAAACGGTTAAGATAATCTGCCGCTGGATAAAACCCTAATGCTTCACCAGCTAGTGCATGCCCGACATCATGCCAATAAAATAAATTTTCACATCCTTTAAACTTAAAAAATATCGACTCAATCTCATCCGGAGAAGGGATTTCCCTGTAATAGTAACGATTTTCAAGGCAAATATTTACTTTAAATTTTTGCGCATATTTAATAATCTCCTCTAAGCTGCGCAAGATTGCATCAAAATACAATTTTTTTTTCAATTGCCTTTCTTCTTTCATTTCTTTTAAAATGCTTTCATAAACCGCGGAGTTTCTCTGGCCATTATTAAATAGCGCAACAAGTTTTTTAGTTTTCAAAGGCATCTCTACCCTTCCAGCATGAATAACTAAAGCTTGCGCTCCGAATCTTGCAGTAGTCTCTATAGATCCTTTAGTCAATGTAACCGCTTTCGCACGCAGATTATTATCAGGACTAGAAAGTGAAAAAAAATCGGGGGTAAAGCCGCTCCGGTCATAACCGTCGGCTATTGGGCAAAAATTATGCACACTGCTAACCTTAAATAGCCCTTGACTGTATAAATCAGCTAATCCTTCCACTATATCTTTATTCAGTGAAAAACCCAGTTCAACACATTTAACACCAAGCATTAATATCTCTCCAAGCAAAGTTTCTGCTTTTTCATGAGACATGGCATTCCAAGTGGTTGAGAGACTAATCATTAGGTTCCTCTGTCGTGAGTACGATAACGCTTTTATCAAAATCCAGGTATTTTCTCGCCGCATCCTGTAATTTTTCAGCAGTGATTGAATTTATATATCCTTCATACTGAAGATAATATTCAGCACCTAGTCCATACAACTCATCTACACCAGAAACAAAGCTCAAAGCAGAATTGGTCTCTAATCCAAAACGATAAGCTCCAAGCAAATAATTCCTGGTTATCTGAATTTTATTTTCGTCTATTTCAGCTAATTTAATCTTATTAATATCTTCAATTAAGATCCTTTTAACTTCATCAACATATTCCGGCGTTGTCGCGACATAAATAAAAAAATAACCAGAATCTAATCCTGATACTGCGCCCCCTCCCAGAGTATAAGAAAGCCCTAAATTCTCCCGAATATGCTCATATAAAACAGAACCTGGGCTGGACAAAAAAGAATTTAAAAACTCAAGCACCCGGCGATCCTCGGACATAACAGAGCAACCGGGGAAGCCGATCATCAGGATCGCCTGTTCTTTATTACGCAAATTATTTACAATTAATTGTTTTTCCTTTTTCGGCTCATTAAAAGTTAAAAATGACTTTTGCTTTTTAGGTTTAAGCGCACCTAATTTTTTTTCAAAAAAAACTTTTAACTCCTCCGCATTCACATCACCGCAAACAGAAATAACCATCTTTTGCGGGTCAAGAAACTCCGAATAGCAATTAAGTAATTGTTCGCGGCTTATAGCCGCAACAGAAGACGCGGTTCCTAACGGGTTAAATCTATACGGAAAACTTTTAAATAAATTATAACGTAACACATTAAGAGTATCGCTAAACACATTATCCCGCTCTAATTCAATCTGCTTCAATGTCAAACGCCTTATGAGTTCAATCTCCTCATCCGGAAAAGCTGAATTAAGCAGTATATCAGATAATATATCCATCATTGGCCAGATATCTTTCTTCAAAAAATTAAGGCTTAAGCCAAAACTATTATAACCGCTGAATGCGGTTAATTGCGCTCCGAGCAGCTCTACTTCAAAAGCAATTTTTTCAGCCGTGCGTTTTTTCGTACCCTTAGTAAGCATCTTTCTCATCAGATTAAATATTCCGTTTGCTGCCTCATTTTCATATCGGACACCGCCATCAAGGCAAACGTGCAGGGAAACAATCGGCAAAGAATGATTTTCCTTAACCAACAGCCTGATACCATTTTTCAAAGTTATCTTTTTAAAAGGTTCAACAACAGTCTCCAAGTCTTGCTTACTTAATAGGTCTGGCTCTTCAGGTTTGAGAATTACCGAAACAAAATTTTCTTTTGAAAAATAACGCCGCGCGCAATCTTTTATATCTTTCGGCTTAAGCCTGGAAACTGCAGTTAAATATTCGCGAGAAAAACTAGGATTATTCGTATAAGCAACATCTGAAGCCAATGATTTAGCTTGTGAATTTACTGATTCCTGACTAAAGATATATTCGTTGATATAAGCATTTTTTGCTTTTTCTAATTCTTCTTCACTTATCAATTTGGATTTCAAAATGCCAATTTGTCCAATCACTTCATCTATAATCAGGTCCTTATTAGCCGGGTCAAGAATCCCTTCAATCAAAAAATAGCCATTAAAACCCGGAGTATAGTTATATGCATCAACAGAGTAAAATAATTTCTTCTTATTGACAAGTTCCTGATATAACCGTGAACTATTGCCCTGACCAAGTACAGCAGCAATAATATCTAAGGTTACAGAATCAGGATGCGTTAAAGTAACACTGGGGAAACCAATTATCATCTGAGCAACGTTTATATCCCGAAACTCTTCCTCAATATTTAACATGCCCCGAAGCGCAGGGATATCAGGCAAAGAAACCACAGGGAAAGGTTTCATTTTAAAATCTTTGAATAATTCATTGATATACATAAAAACATCTTTTGATTCAATATCTCCGGCTATACTAATAATCATGTTATTAGGTAGGTACCATTGCCGGTAAAAATTCATGACATCTGCTTTTGAAAGATCTTTAAATAAAGGTTCAATACCGATAACCGGCAAATTATACGGCGCTATTGAATATGCTTTTTCAAAAAAAATTGTTTGTAAATACCTCTGCGGGTCATCATTATTCATTCTAATTTCGCTTAAGATGACTCCCTTTTCCTTTTCCAATTCTTTCTCATCAAAAGCTGGGTTTTTCAGCATGTCAACGAAAATTTCAAACGCTTTTTCAAAATTTTCAGAAGGAACAGCCAAAGTAAAACCGGTTAGTTGGTGTGACGTATATCCATTGACTTGACCGCCTAAATCTTTAATTTGTTCTTCAATCTGGGAAGCATTTCTTGAAGATGTCCCCTTAAAAATCATATGCTCGACTAAATGAGCCAGGCCTGTTCCTTGCAATAAACCTTCAAAAACACTGCCGGTTCTGACAATAACTTCAATTGCGACAAGCTGTTGCCTGTGATTTTCCTGGACAAATATCTCAAGCCCATTCTCTAATTTCTGCTGGGTCAACCCTGATAACTTAAAATCATTTTCATCCTGGGCAGACTGCGCTATCAAAGAAACATTTAATATTAAAATAATTAATAAAGTAATTAGACGGAACTTTTTTTTAAAATTCATCTTATTTATTCAGGTTACCATTGAGAGAACTGCGCATTCTTTGCTTTTCTTTTTTTTCTTTCGCTTGGTTTTTCGTAATGATTCTTTACTTTCATCTGTTTCAGCGTGCCATCCCTATCCAATTTTTTTTTAAAAATCCGTAAGGCTTTTTCAAGCGTTTCACCTTTCGAAACCACTACCTTTGTCACTTTAACCATCCTTTCTTAAATTATAAAATGCTAAAAGTTTTCAATTTAAAAAATAAAAAAAACTTTTCTAACCTTAGGCAGGCATTAAAGTAAAAGTATTATAGCAGCAACGTATTTATTTGTCAAGAATTACGGATTTTTGATACGCAATTACACTAAAAATACCGCACTGTTAAAAAAGCTGGCCGCAAAAATCATAATCTCAGTTATGTTCACGAAAGCAAATCACCACATTAAACGTCAATCGGCTTTTTTTTAAATCTGGCGGAAAAGGCGGAAAAGGCGCAGCATTTTGAACAATCTGCATAGCCGCCTCTCTCAAATAAGAATCCGCACCATCTTCACTAAGGATATTAACACTCTCGAGCAACCCGCTGGAATTAAGGACAAAAGACAGCGCAATTTCTCCTTCAGAAAAATAACGAGGATACACAAGAGAATATCTTAATTGTTCATTAACTATTTGGAAATAGTTCTGAATTTCCTTATCCGGCTCTTTCGAATCGGTTTTAACCACGTAATTTTCTTCACTTTTAATCTCTATTTCGTTTTTCTTTGCAGCCACTGTACTTGAATTTTTTATTTTCAATATTTCTTTTTTAATTTTAGCTGAATCCGGATGCCTTTTTGCCATTTTAACATTATCTTTTTTGCTATTTGCCGTGTTTTTTTTCGAATAAACAGGTTGCCCAGGAGTTTGATTTATTTGCGCAAAATACTGCACTGATAAAGCGGATAAATTCGCTTGTTTCGAAAAATCAAAAGAAAAAAACGGAGTTAAAAACACTGCATGCAATATCAGCGAAAATATAAAGGTTACCTGAAAAGGATCAACTTTTTTATACATACACAAAACTATTTGATTAGTAAAATTTATTAAAAAAACTAACTTTTGACATTTGTTTTTTTAATTATATAATATTAATACAATTAAAAAATCTTTAAATATTATAATACGCGTTTGGCAGAGTTAGCAAGCATATATTTAAATAGAATTTTTGAAAATTCTTCACAAATTTCAAGGAACAAAAAAGGAGGCAATATGAATACTGGAAAGCTAAAAAAATTTTTAACTCTTCTAATGGTAGTCCTAAGCCTTTTCTCAATAACAATCAGCGGATGCTCCGGTTCAGGCAGCGGAACTAGCTCTACCGTAAGCGGAAGCGGAAGATAATTTCTATAACTAAAAAAGGAGGAAAGTCATGGTTTGGTCAAAAAAGCTTTCTGTTATTGTAATTTTGGTGTTAACTTTTTTATTTGCTGCTGTTAACGCGCACGCTACATTTACCACCGGAGAAACTTACACTATAAGTATTTATAAAATTAGCAGTTCCGGATCATTGAATGCCACCGCATCTACAACAACACTGGCTACTGCAGATAGCAACGGAAAACTTTCTTTTTCTTTGTCTAATGTTCCAACCAGCTCTGAATGTAATTTTCTACTCGTTACAATCACTAGCTCCAATAATGTTGCGGTTAGAAGATCAATTGTTCCGGCTCCAACTTCAGGCAGCACTATGGACTTTGGAGTTTCCCCGTTAACTGACGCTCAAACCACAGCTTTTCTTAATGCTTTCAGTACCGCGCAAACTGACGACCCTCTATTAGCATTTTTTGGTTTTGTTATGGTAAGAACTTCAAATACAACCGCAGCAGAATTAGCAGCAATGGCAACCATCTGCCAAAAAGGGATCAAAGGCACCGACGGCACAGGTATAACCGATGGGTTCGAAGCAAAATTAGTTTCCGAAGGAGTAACTGCCAGCCAGATGGCTAACTTCAGGAGAAACATTGTTTCCAATCTATCTGTTTACACATCACTTTACAAAGACGCTGTTGATCAATACTTCTCATCCGGAGCCAACGCTGAATTAGAAAAAAGAGGAGAGGCAGCATCAAAGATATTCGAAATAATCGTAGATGCCGCTGCAGACACCGGCATTGAAACTGAAAAACTGCTTTACGCGTTCAATGCTATGGGCGCAATTGTGCTTCCGCTAATGGATCAGGGAATTATTAACGGATCATTAAGCGAAAATCTTGAACGCGGTTTAGAATCTACAATCGGCCGTGGCCTGGATAAATTAAGAGCTGATAATTTTCTACGAAAATACAACGATGCCCTGACAGCTCTTGGGGCCACGACAGAGGAAATAACCGCTTATAATAATGCTGTTAACACATTAACCGCGGCAATGAGAGCGCAGTTTGAAGATTTTGAGAAAAACTGCATGAAGGACGATACCGATGTTGATAAAAATGCTATGGCAGCAAAAGATACAGAAATGCAAGCTGGAATGCAAAACGCATTTAATCAGTTCATGACTGATTGTCAATCAACTAATGCTCAAATCCTAGATTTAAGAAACAGGCTTGCTAGTGCGTTCGGATACAATGCCGCACAAAGAGATCAGTTTTTGCCTACACGCAGATTCCAATTTCTTAAACAGAATGCTTCCAGTGAGGCTGACGCGGTAAATTGGCCGATAATGATGGTTGTAGCAACCCGCTATATGGCTGATATAGTCATTGCCGGAGGCAGCGTAACCTATACCAGAGATACTACAACCGCACCTGCAGCTATGTGGTGGCTTGGATATTGTCAGACAAATGCCCACTGGGATCAGGGAACCTGCGCAGCTAATCATAGCGGGCAATGGGTTGTCGGCAGGAGAAATTATACAAACATGTATCCTGCTGAATGCGTTAGTTGGGCTGCTCTAGAAGGCTTAAGAGAAGATATTCAAATTCTCCAATTCAAACGCTGGGGTGCTTTTAGCAATGAAGTTGCGGGAGCAAGTGACGATTCTACGCGGATGAACGCTATGGAAACTGCGGAAAAAGATTTTTATTCTAAACTTTTCAATTCGGATTCAAGCACAGCCTTGATCAATCTCCTTGGCGGAACCACGAATGGAACAACAGCAATACCATTGGCAACCAGAAAAGCATTAATAACAGTTTTTCTTGATCCTGATTTTTAGGGGCTGATACTATGTTTAAGAAAAAAATAATAATCGGGCTTGCTTTACTATTAATATGTATTTTTGCCTTTTCAATTAGCAGCTGTTCAGATAAAGTTACTACTTCTTCCAGCTCAACCGTAAGCGGCAGCGGAAGATAGTACTGAACGTTAGAGATTTTTAAATAGACGAATCTAAATCACACCTTAGTTTTTAGAAAATAGTCTTCCGAAACCAAGGAGCCACAGTTTCATCACTGTGGCTTTCTATTTTATTACTTGACACAAATAGCCCAATTATCATAAAATAAACTACCTAATTAAAAAAGGAGTGGGTAATGAAGAATAACTATTTTATTTCTATCATAATACCAGTACGAAATGCTGAACGCACATTAGAAAAAACATTTGAATATATCCTTAATGTTGAATATCCGCGCGAAAAAATGGAAGTCATTATTGCCGACGGCGGAAGCACTGACAAAACTATGGAAGTAATAAAAAAATGGCAAAAAAAATATAACTTTATAAAACTTGTAGAAGTCCCGAATTGCCCCTCTCCAGGATACGCGCGCAATAAAGCGCTAGATGTCGCTAAAGGAGAGTTTATATTCTTTACTGACGGCGATTGCGCTCCCTGTAAAACATGGATTAACGAAATGCTTAGCGCATTTGAAAAAGACCCCAAAATCGGTATAGTAGGAGGAGAAATTTACACCCTGCGCGTTGACGAGGAAAACCTAACTGAACTTTACTGTGAGCATTTCAGATTTAACATGGTTGCTCCACGCTATGGGTTTACTATCAAAGAGGGCTATTTTCCCCCTTTAACTGATAAATCACCAACACAGATTGCCGGTCACCGCGCATATTTCTTTGTTACAGCCAATGCAGCTTTTAGAAAAACTGCTATTGATCAGGCAAACGCGCGTTTTTGGAGCGAACCCACCGGTGAAGATATGGAATTTGGATTACAAATACAACAACACGGCTGGAAACTTTATTTTGAGCCAAATGCCAAAGTTGACCATATGCATAGAGCCGACTTCCCTGCTTTAAAAAAAGTTTGGGTCTCTTACGGCAAAGCTCATGCTCCTCTATTAGCCAAACATGCATCAAATAAGTTAGACATCATTTTTCAAACTCTAGGAGGATGGCCAAAACTGCCTTTTATTTCGATTCCTTTCGGAATCAAAGGGTTTATCTATTTAGGGCATTTTCAACTAATGCACGTATTCGGATTACTTAGCATTATCAGCTTGATTCTTTCCCTAGCAAAAGTCGGCGGTATTGCTTTGATTATATCTACAGTAATAACCGCATTATTAACACTTTATTCTATAAAAAAATATTTTGATGTCTGCCGTTTAATGAAACCGCATAAGCACTTTTTTACCTGGTGCAAAATGAAATATATCACCAATCTCATGTTTATTATCGGCGGGCTTCAACGGTCTAAAGAATATAAAGCCTTTTGCATCGAACCAAGCTTCTGATCAAAAAATCCTGGTTTAACTCTACCGGAAAAGTTATTAATTCCGATTGTGATAATAACTTTCGTCTGACATTAATTAATTATGAAATTGATGCTTTTTATGGTATAGTAATTCTGTATTCAAAAATAAAAATGAACGCTTTTAAAAAATATTATTATTGTTTGTTAAACATTATTTATCCCGCATTTTGCTCTGTTTGCAAAATAAAACTTGATGCTTTTTCTAATACCAATATTTGCCGCAAATGCCTGAGCAATATCATAATTAATGAACCGCCTTTTTGCTTAAAGTGCGGATTGAAATTGGATTTAAGTTATGGGGCATCAGGCAATTGTTCTTTCTGCTCTAAAGAAAATTTTTATTTCGATAAAGTTTTAAATGTAAGTCAATATTCAGGGATAACAAAAACATGCCTTCACCTATTAAAATACAGGCAAAAAAAAGAACTTGGCATAAAACTTAGCGGCTTTATGATTGATTTTATAAAAAAATACTTGAATATTAACACTATTGACCTTATCTCTTCTGTCCCCCTGCATAAGTCAAAAATCAGGGAACGCGGCTTCAATCAGGCAGAAATTCTTGCTGAACATATCGCAATAGGCTTAAAAAAAAAATATGACCGCGGGCTTTTAATTCGCAATAAAAAAACCATAACACACTTCCTTCTTGATCAAAACGCGCGATTTAAAAATTTAGCCGCTGCTTTTAAATGCAGAGATACGGCATGTATTAAAGGAAAATCTGTTCTGCTTGTTGACGATATTTTTACAAGCGGAGCAACAGCTAATGAATGCGCCAAAGCCATAAAACAAGCCGGCGCTTTAAAAGTAAATGTCATCACAATGGCCAGGTAATAATGCTCCTAGAGCGGAAATATTTATGAGAATTTTAAAAAATTACGTATTGATAGAATGGTTTTGTTTATTTATTCTTTCTCTTATAGCAACCACTTTTATCTTCGGAGTTGGGAATATCTTCAAACTTGTCGAGCTTGTTATCGCAAAAGGGGTAAGCTTTTTGTCAGTTTTTAAAATATTTGTATATCTTTTGCCCAGCCTGCTTATTTATACAATACCAATATCCATCCTAGCAACAACGCTGCTTTGTTTTGGAAGGCTTTCTTATGAGAACGAAATCATGGCAATCCGCGCAAGCGGTATCCGTTTATTCAGTTTCCTTGTTTCGATATTTATGATCGGCCTGTTTTTCGGATTACTTTGTCTTTATTTCAACGATTCGTTAATCCCCAAAGCCCATTACCAATTAAGGACAACAATCCAAGAAATAGGGCTGAAAAACCCTATGGCTTACCTCGAAGAAAAAACTTTTATCAAAGCTTTCCAAAACTACATTATGTTCATTTACAAAATTAGAAACGATCATCTGGAAGACGTAAGGATATATCAGCCCCAAATTGATAAGCCTACTAGAACAATAACCGCTCAAAACGGAGAATTTATACTTATCCCGGAAAAAAACATGATCCGGCTTGTTCTACAAAACGGCTCTGCTGACGAACCAAGTTTTGATGATCCTTCTGTTTTTTATAAAATAAATTTTAAAAGATATAATCTTACTTTAAGATTAAAGGACCCGCAAGAACTTGAAAATCTCGATAAAAAAGTCGCTGATATGACGATAAAGGAGCTGAATCAGGAAATTAAAAAAATGCAGGAGCTCAACATTGATGCGCAGCCTTTGCTCGTCGGACTCTATCGAAAATTCTCTCTTCCTTTTGCCAATATTATTTTTGTTTTAATCGCAGTACCTCTTGCAATCAGCATTAGAAGGCGTGAACGCTCGTTTTCAGTAATCTTGTGCGCTGCAATTGGGCTGCTTTATTACATTGTAATGGTTCTTGGCGAAAGCCTGGCTTTGCGCAATAAAATTGGGCCGGAATTAGGCGCTTGGCTGCCTAACCTTGCATTTTTTATCATAGGTGTCGTTTTAAATATAAGATCATTGGAGCATTAATTACTTGGCATGAAAATAATCAAAGAATATATATTAACCCAGTTTTTAAAAATATTCAGCGGGTGCCTTTTGTTATTCATTTCTCTTTCATGGATTATCGATCTTTTTGACCACCTTGATGAAATAATTAAAGCAAAAGTACCGTTATACGTGCTGTGTGATTATTATTTTTCTTTAACTCCTTTTATTTTTGTAAACATATCTCCGATAATAATAATCCTGGCAACAATCTTCACACTTAGCTCCCTTAATCGGCACAACGAAATCATGGCAATTAAAGCAATCGGTATTAACCTTTGGAGCATTATCTGGATATTCTTAAGCTTCGGAATAATCATGAGTATAGTAAGCTTTTCTATAAATGAAATTATTAAACCCGAATCATACCTGCATTCGATAACATTAAAAGAAGAATACTTTAAGCCGATTGCCAATAAAGGGCAGCCTCAAATTTTAAAAAATTTAACACTTTACGGTTCCAATAACCGCATTTTCATTATTAATAGTTACGATATAAAACGCCAAGAAATTGACAACCTTATCATTTCGGAAAATAATAAAAAAAATAATGTTATCAGACAAATTGTCGCCAAAAGGACTCAATGGGTTGAGGGATTCTGGGTTTTTTACGATTGCATAATAAGCGAATTCGATGATGATGGAGCCTTAAAAGAGGCTCCCCAGCATTTCCCGGAAAAAGTAATCCTTATCAGCGAAAAACCTATTGATTTTCAACGTGCGGACTTACAGCCTGAACTGATGAGTTACTGGCAACTTAAAAAATATATACGCAGGCTGCAAAGCAGCGGATTCAAGCCAAACAAAGAACTGGTCATTTTTTATAATAAGCTCGCTTTTCCCTTAGCAAACCTTATAATCATATTTTTTGCTGTCCCATTTACTTTAACCAGAAGCAGAAGCGAAAGCTTATTTCTCGGGATTAGCATAAGCATAGCAATCAGCTTCAGTTACTGGGGTATCAACGCCGTATGCGTCTCTTTAGGAAAAATCGGTTTTTTGTCTCCACTCCTAAGTGCTTGGGCAACAAATATCGCTTTTCTTTTCACAGGAATCGGGCTTATTGAATCCATAAAAAAATAGCTCCATCTTTTTAAAGATAGAGCTATCGAATTTAAACCTAACAAACCTAGGCTTTTCCGGCTGAACCCAAAACATGTTCGTTTTTATGTTTATACATCTCTAATAATGCTTCACGCGCCGGGCCTAAATATTTACGCGGATCAAATTCAGATGGGTTATCCTTGAAAGCTTTACGAATAGCTGCAGTCATCCACAGTCGGCCGTCAGAATCGATATTAACTTTACAAACCGCTGATTTTGTTGCCTTACGCAGCTGTTCTTCGGGAATACCTACGGAATCTTTTAATGCCCCCCCGCTTTGATTGATCATCTTTACTGCTTCATGAGGAACCGACGAAGCACCGTGCAAAACTATCGGGAATCCCGGAATTTTCTTCTCGATTTCATCTAAAATATCAAAACGAAGCTCTGGAGGAACATATACTCCTTGCTCATTTTTTTTGCATTGTTCCGGTTTGAATTTATAAGCACCATGCGAAGTTCCGATTGAAATAGCTAGAGAATCAACTCCGGTTTTTTTGACAAATTCTACTACCTGCTCTGGATGCGTATAGGTTGAATTTTCAGCTATAACTTCATCCTCTATCCCGGCTAAAACTCCCAATTCTCCTTCTACTGTAACATCACGCGAATGAGCATATTCAACCACCTGCTTAGTTAATTCAATATTTTTCTCAAAAGAATGATGCGACCCGTCAATCATAACCGAAGAAAAGCCGGAATCAACACATGATTTACATAATTCAAAGGAATCGCCATGGTCAAGATGTAAAGCGATCTGGATTTCTTTTAACCCCTTAGTCTTTGCTAAATCCTTCATCATTTCCACGGCTCCTTGCCCCATGAATTTTAAAAGTATCTGATTCGCATATTTGCGCGCGCCGCTTGATACCTGTAAAATTACCGGAGACTGTGTTTCCACGCAAGCAATAATAATAGCTTGAAGCTGTTCCATATTATTAAAGTTATATGCTGGAACAGCATATTTTCCCTTTATAGCCTTTTTAAACATTTCTCTTGTGTTTACAAACCCAAGCTCTTTATATGACGTCATTGAAATTAACCCCTCCTTTTCTTTTAGAAATTAATATCGGTAATGTTCCGGCTTATACGGCCCGTTAATGGAAATACCTAGATAATCTGATTGCGCTCTTGTAAGTTTTGTAAGCCTCGCCCCGATTTTCTGTAAATGAAGCCTGGCCACTTCTTCATCGAGATCTTTTGGCAGCCTATAGACTTTCTTTTCATAATTATCTTTGTTTTTCCAAAGAGCTAATTGAGCAAGAATCTGATTCGAAAAAGAATTTGACATAACAAAAGAAGGATGCCCGGTAGCACATCCTAAGTTTACCAGCCTACCCTCAGCAAGCAAGTATACTTCCTTGCCATTGGGGAAAATATATTTATCTACCTGCGGTTTTATATTTTGCTTCTTTATGCAGGGGTACTTTTGAAGCTTCGCTACTTGTATCTCATTATCGAAATGCCCGATATTACATATTATCGCCTGATCTTTCATCTTCTCTATATGTTCAATGCAAATAACATCACGATTGCCTGTTGCTGTAACGTAAATATCGCCGATTCCCAAAGTATCTTCAACCGTAGCTACTTCATACCCTTCCATCGCCGCCTGTAAGGCGCAAATCGGATCAATTTCCGTTATAATCACCCTGGCCCCAAAATTTTGTAAAGACTGGGCTGACCCCTTGCCTACATCACCATATCCGCAAACAACTGCTACTTTCCCTGCGATCATTACATCTGTAGCTCTTTTTAATCCATCAGCTAACGATTCCCGGCAGCCGTAAAGATTATCAAATTTTGATTTCGTTACCGAATCATTTACATTAATTGCCGGAACAAGCAGTTCTTTCTTCTCCATCAGCTGATATAAACGGTGTACTCCGGTTGTCGTCTCCTCCGAAACACCCTTCCAGGCCTGAGCTATCCTATGCCATTTTTTCGGGTCATCTTTTTGCCGTTGTTTCAGCAGAGACAATAACTCTTTCTCATCATCGCCTCCAGGGACTTTTTTCAATATTTTTGGGTTCTTCTCCGCCGCAACACCAAGCTGAATCATCAGTGTAGCATCTCCTCCGTCATCCACAATTAATTGCGGGCCTTGATTCCCGGGAAAAGTTATTGCCTGTTCCGTGCACCACCAGAAATCCTTGAGAGTTTCTCCTTTCCAGGCAAAAACAGGTATACCTGCTTTGGCAATAGCCGCGGCAGCATGATCTTGAGTAGAAAAAATATTACAACTAGCCCATCTAACATCCGCGCCAAGATCTACCAGTGTTTCGATCAATACAGCAGTCTGAATAGTCATGTGCAAAGAGCCCATTATCCTAACGCCGGCAAGCGGTTTTCTCTTGGAATATTTTCCTCTTATCATCATTAAACCGGGCATTTCATGTTCAGCTATATCAATTTCCCTGCGTCCGAAAGCAGCTAAACCAATATCCTTAATTTTATATTTTTCTACCCTAACAGGCATTAGTTCCTCCTTTATTTCATTCCTAAAGCGCTGCGCAGCTCTTTAACTTTATCTGTTTTTTCCCAAGTAAATCCTTTCTCATCACGTCCGAAATGCCCATGACAAGCTGTCTGATAATAAATCGGCTTAAGCAAATCTAATTCCTTGATAATTCCCCGGGGAACCAATGGAAAAACCTTTGTAATCGCCCTGGAAATCTCGTCTTCTGAAACCTTTCCAGTACCAAAGGTATCTACAAATATTGATACCGGTTCAGCCTTTCCAATACAATAAGCTAATTGGACATAACATTTGTCAGCAATCCCGCCAGCAACAACATTTTTAGCGATGTATCTGCCCATATACGCGGCAGAACGATCCACCTTGGTTGGGTCTTTACCGGAAAATGCTCCTCCTCCAACCGGCGCAAAACCGCCGTAAGTATCAACAACGATCTTCCTTCCGGTCATACCCGTATCCGACTGAGGCCCTCCGATAGTAAATTTTCCTGTCTGATTTATATAAAAGTCAGTATCCTTATCTATCCATTTTTTGACAATAGGCATCGCGATTGCATCAATTAATTGTTTTCGCGCTTTATCAGTTATATGTGTTTTCGCTTTATTTAAGATTTCCTCCGTATGCTGGCATGCCAAAACAACTGCTGTCACTTTTTTAGGTTTGTCATTCTCATAAAGCACGCTTACCTGTGCTTTCCCGTCAGGGCCTAAAAAGCCGAGTATATTTTTCTCACGCACTTCTTTCATCCTGCGCACCAATTTGTGAGCTAAGATTAAAGGCAAAGGCATTAGTTCAGGCGTTTCACGACAGGCAAATCCTGTCATCATCCCCTGATCTCCTGCCCCTCCGGTATCAACTCCCATCGCAATATCAGGTGACTGTTTATTGATCCCATTCAATATTGCGCAAGTTTTAAAATCAAAACCGTATTTAGGATTAAGATACCCAATATCCTTAACTACTTTTCTTACCAGTTCATGAACATCAACAAATCCTTTTGTAGTAATTTCTCCGCCAACAATTACCAGCCCCATAGTCACATAGGTTTCACAGGCTACGCGGCTATAAGGGTCCTGTTCTAACAGCTCATCAAGCACAGAATCAGAAATCTGGTCGCAAAGCTTATCCGGATGTCCGCAAGCAACAGATTCCGATGACATTAAATATCTATTTCCCATTGTTCCCTCCTTAAATATTAATTAAATTCGGTCTAATTATATTAATTAAGTCCATTTTAATATTTCAGCCTCGAGCTTTAAATCAAGGCGATTCCTTCATACGCTCCCTCCTTAACTATCCGGGCAGATTTTTCTACAGCAAAATCTGGGATTATTTAACTTTCTTCAAAAGTCACACTAGCGTGATAAAAAGTTACAATATCTCCGATATCATGCCAAACACCTTTTAACTCACATCCCCAGACATCAGTTTTCTGACAAAGCCATTTGATATAATCACCTGATGTATCATGGCAATCTTTAGATTTCACGTATTGGCGTATAAAATCCAGGCTTTTTCTCGGAAAATAATACAAACACATTGAAATAAGCGTAGATTCGCTCTTTTGCGGTTTTTCTTCAAACTTTACTATTTTGCCGTTTTTATCTAATTTCACTACGCCATAGTTTTTAACCAGCGCATCATTCTTAATATCGTATACGCCAATAGTAGAGTCATTCCCCTTTTTTTTGGAAAACCGCACAAAACTTTTTAAATCAAACGAAAATAAATTATCTCCACCGACGACTAATAAGTCGTCATCTAGCGGATAGTTATTAATTACAAAGTTGATATCGCCTATTGCTCCGAGCCGGTCCCCCTCTGATACAGTTTGATCATTGAGCACCGTAACCTTAGTTCTTATATTTAGCTGCCTAGCCCATTCGCGGAAATTTTCAAAAAACTTTTTATTTGTGACCACAATTATTTCATCCAAATCTTCCAATTGTACAATCTTTGAAATTATGTGGGAGATAATCGGCTTTTCTTTTACTAAAAGCAAGGGTTTCGGCCAATGTTTAGTAAGAGGATACAACCTTGTTGCATAACCGGCAGCAAGAATAAGAATTTTCATTTTTAATTCGACTTCTAGTCTTTATTTTTATAATCAAGAACCAGTTCTTTTAGATTTTCTTTTGCATATTTTAAAATCGCCTCGGATGAGTGTAATTTTAATGCCTTATCCGCAATTTCTTTTGCTTTAGAAAAATCAACCGATCTAATCACCTTTTTTATTTCAGGCACGGCAACCGCGCTTGCACTAAACTCATCAAGCCCCATTCCCAGCAGCAGCAGCGTAAAGACAGGCTCAGCTGCCATCTCACCGCACATGCCCACCCACAAGCCGGCAGCATGACCAACCTCAATAATTGACTTAATCAGCCTTAAGACAGCCGGATGTGAAGGCTGATATAAATACGCAATCTTTTCATTTATACGGTCTACCGCTAAAGCATACTGTATCAGATCATTTGTTCCAATACTGAAAAACGATACTTCTTTTGCTAATATATCCGCAATCACCGCGGCTGAAGGGACCTCAATCATTATTCCAACCTCAATATCAGGATTAAACGGAATATGCTTTCGTTTCAGTTCTTGCTTCACTTCATCCAAAATTTCATTGGCCTGTCGCAATTCAGTAAGCCCGGAAATCATTGGATACATTATCTTAAGATTTCCATACACGCTTGCCCTTAGAATTCCTCTTAACTGCGTCTTGAATATTTCCGGCTGGGCCAGACAAAACCTGATTGCCCGCCTGCCCATAAGCGGATTCATCTCCGTAGGGATATCCAAGTGTGAAACAAATTTATCCCCTCCTAAATCCATGGTTCTAATCACAACATGCCCATCTTTCATGCAATCAGCAACTTTTTTATATGCCTGAAAGTGGTCTTCCTCATTGGGTAGATCCTCCCTGTTTAAATACATATATTCGGTACGATACAACCCTATTCCTTGAGCACCATGATCAATAACCGAGGAAAGCTCTTCAGGAAATTCGATATTAGCGCAGACCACAACCGATTTGCCGTCTTTGGTAACCGCAGGTAATCTCTTAAGTTTAGAAAGCCCTTTTTCAAAATCAAGAAATTTCTTTCGTTCACGCTGATATTTTCTAATAACAGCACTGTTGGGATTTATAATAACTATACCGGAAGTTCCGTCAATTATTATGATATCGCCATTTTTAACGGTCTGCATCAGGTTTTTAAGCCCTACTACCGCAGGAATTTCCAATGAACGCGCTAGGATTGCTGTATGCGAAGTCCGTCCGCCCATATCCGTAGCAAAAGCAATTACTTTTTCTTTGTGCATAAGCGCAGTGTCAGAAGGCGAAAGATTTGTCGCAACTACAATAACTTTCTCGTCCAATTCCATCAAGCCTTCTCTTTGCTTGCCAAGTAAATTTCTAATGATACGTTTTCCGACATCCTGGATATCAATGAGCCGTTCCCGCAAATACTCATCATCCATTTTAGAAAATATATCAGAGTACTTTTTTAAAATCACTATAAACGCGTGTTCAACATTAACTTTTTCCCTCTTTATTTCATTAATAACTTCTTCAATCAGCATGCGGTCTTCTAAAACAAGCAGATGCGCATCAAAAATTTCTGCGTGTTCAATCCCCATTTCTTTTGAAATTTTTTTCTGGATATCCAAGATTTCAGTGCGCGTTCTTATCAAGGCTTCTTCAAAACGCGCGATTTCTATTGCAATCTGCTTCTGCGGAATGATTTGTTTGCTAATCGTGTATTCCTCGCTATCCCAGACAAACACACGACCAATAGCAATTCCAGGAGAAACAGCTATGCCGGTTAATGTATTTTTTTCAGTTTGCTTTTGACTTTTCATCGTTCAATAAAATTTTTTCTAATTCCAAAACCGCGTTTGCCGCATCCGGGCCTTCTGCAGAAATCACAACCTCCTGGCCAAATCCAGCGGCAAGCATTAAAATTCCCATAATCGACTTTCCATTAACCTTTTGTTCACCTTTAGATACAGTTATTTCACTATCAAATTTATTTGCGATCTGCACAAATACAGCAGCAGGCCGCGCATGAAGCCCTGTTTTATTCCTAATAACAACATGCCTAGTAACCGAATTCACCGAATCATCTTTTATCATAAAATTTTTTCGTTTTAAATTTAAATCTGATATTTCAACTCTAATATTAAATCAGTAATTTTCTTGGCTATCATCTCGGAATTATGCCGCACATGATCTTGCGCACTGATAACATTATCCGCAATTACTTTTATCCCGGCTTCTTCTATTTTTTTAATATCCGCTTTTACCGGCGCAGCATTTTCTTTTTTATACTTTTCCAAAAGCCTGACTGTGTCATAACATTACAAACATAAACTTTTATTGCTGAAGCGGATTCAATTGCCTCCGGAATATTTTTTATCAGTAAATTTGGCAATACACTGGTATATAAACTCCCCGGCCCCAAAACAACCGCATCGGCATTGTTGATTGCATCCAGCGCATCATCAGTCGGCAAACAATTCTGAGGAATAAGCTGCACTCTATTTATCGGAGAAGTACTTTTTGAGATCCGCGTTTCTCCGTATGTTCTAGTACCATCAACATGTTCAGCAACCAAATTAACCCTTTTCAATGTTGAAGGGATTACTTGTCCGCTGATTGCCAATACTTTGCTCGATTCTTTTATGGCCTTGTCAAAATCGCCGATTAATTTCGTCATTACCGTTATAAAAAGGTTACCGAAATTATGCCCGGCTAATTCAGTCCCCTCTTCAAAACGAAACTGAAAAAGATCTCTCATTAAAGGCTCCGCGTCAGCCAATGCCACAAGACAGTTTCTGATGTCGCCAGGAGGCAGAATATTAAACTGTTGGCGCAATCTTCCGGAACTGCCCCCATCATCCGCAACTGTTACGATGGCAGTTAAATTAGAAGTATATGTTTTTAAACCATGAAGCAATACTGATAATCCAGTACCGCCTCCAATAACAACAATTCTCGGCCCACGGCTTAACTGCCTTTTTTTATAAATTATATCAACCAACTCTTTTTCACGTTCCACCGGCATAAAAATTGTAATAAACGATTTAACCATGCGTTTTATCCCGGTAAAAATTATAATCGTCCCAAAAAGAACAAAAATTACTCCAAGAAAAGGAATCCCGTATTTTCTGAATTCAGCAACTCCTTTAATCGTTCCCAAAACTATCAGAATAATTCCAATCGCGCTTAATAAAATCCAGCGCTTGACTTTCATTCCCGGATATAGCCATTTAAGAATTCGCATGATTAAAATTATTTCTTCGCGTCTTCCTGTTTTATAATTTTGAGAACAATCTTCTCATCCTTTACCGCCCGCAGAGTATCCCTAAAATACTTGTCTTTTAAAAGCCTCGAGATCCTGGCCAAAGCTTTAAGATGCGGGCCGGCAGAATCTTCGGGAGCAACAAGCAGAAAAAATATATATACTGGCTCTCCGTCGAGAGAATCAAAATTAACTCCTTTTTGAGATAAGCCAAATGCAGCAACTAACTGTTTTACGCTTTCAGACTTACCATGAGGGATAGCTACTCCCTGCCCGATCCCGGTAGACCCTAGAGCCTCCCGTTCAAGAAGAAGCTTAACTAATTTTTCTTTTTCTTTAATGACCTGAGCATTAGCAAGAAGGTCAATAAGCTCACGGATTATTCCCTCTTTAGTAGTCGCTTTAAGATCCGCGCTTATAGCTTTATCGTTTAAAAACTCCATTATTTTCATTATTTCCCCTCCGCATGATTTAAACGTTCGGAATCACTTTTTTCTTATTATCTTTTTTGCGGTACACTCTAGTTTTATCTTTATGCCTATGCAGTGCTTTTTCTATGCGCGTACACACCTTATCTATAGACTTATACATATCTGTTTCGACACTTTTTTCGGTTATTTTAAAACGGGTTCCAAAGACGGAAATTTCCGCACTCTGCCTGTATTTCTCAACACTAAGAATTGCATGCACATCAATGATATTATGTAAATATTTTTCAAAGTTTTCAACTTTTTTTATTACATGTTCCTTTAATGCATCTGTTACTTCAAAATGCCGTCCGCTTATTCTAATATCCACAATTTTCATCCTCCTATTATAAATTTAAACAATGTTGTAATAATAACACTAAATTTTACTACCGTCAAGCTAGAACATACTTACATAGTAAAGCGTTCTCCAAGGTATATTTTCTTAGCTTCAGGGTTATTAATAAGCTCTTGCGCTGTACCGGAAAGCAAGATTTTACCTTCATTCATAATATAACTACGATCGGTAATACTTAAGGTTTCCCTCACATTATGGTCTGTAAGCAATATCCCCAGGCCTTTTCTCTTTAAATCCGCTATAATTTGCTGTACTTCAAAAACAGCTATAGGGTCAACTCCGCTAAAAGGTTCATCCAAAAGAATAAACGAAGGATTGGTAACAAGACATCGAGTAATTTCAAGCCTGCGGCGTTCTCCTCCGGAAAGCGTATAAGCACGGCTTTTGGCAAGACTAGTCATTTTTAATTCTTCTAATAGCTGCTCTAATCTCTTTTTTCTTTCTTTTTTTGATATCGAAAGTGTTTCCAAAACAGCCATAATATTCTCCTCCACAGTGAGCTTTCTGAATATTGAAGGCTCTTGAGAAAGATATCCTATGCCGTGCCGGGCTCTTTTATACATTGGCATATGCGTTATTTCCCGGTTATCAAAAAAAATTTTCCCCTTATCAGGAGTAATCAAGCCAACAACCATATAAAAAGTCGTAGTTTTTCCGGCACCATTAGGGCCAAGCAACCCAACAACTTCAGCTTTTCTTATAGAAAAGCTGACTTCATTTACGATCTTTTTCTTTTTATAAGATTTGGAAATCAATTCGGTACGCAAAAGATGTTCTTCCATGAAACCGCCTTTTAAATTAAGATTTTCTTGAGAACGCCGGCAATCCTTAATTTACACGGCATAATAATACACCAAAGACTGCCATTTATTTTGAGCCTTTAAAATATACTCGATAACTTCCCTTACTGCCCCCCGGCCTGCATCCTTCTGCGTTACATAATCTACACAATTTTTGATATCTTCACACGCTTGAGGAACGCTGACAGAAAAACCGGCATTTTTAAGAACAGCTAAATCCAGCAAATCATCACCGATATAGCATGCCTGTTCCGGGTTTATTTTAAATTTTTTTAAGATAGATTGAAAAACCTTGAGTTTATTTTTAACGTTACAATAAACCAAATTAATTTTTAATTCTCTTGCCCGGCGCTGTAAGGCATGAGATGATTTCCCGCTTATTATAGCGGATTTCAACCCGGCTTTATTCCATAAAATAAACCCAAACCCGTCATGCATATTAAAAATACGGTAATCATCTTTAAAATTTCCATAAACTATCGACCCGTCAGTTAAAACTCCATCAACATCGACAACCAGCAATTCGATATTTTTAGCCATTTCAAGATTCATAAGATACCTGCTTTTAATAAATCCTGCACATCTAGCAATCCCACAGGACGGCCATATTCATCAACTACCGGCAATTCATCGATTTTTTTCTCTTTAAGTATTTTTAAAGCCTCTACGGCAAGCTGTTCTTTATTAACCATGATCGGACTTTTGGTCATTACATTTCCCACATTTTGTTCAAGGATATTATTCTCATTTTCAATATGCCTGCGCAAATCCCCGTCAGTAAAAATTCCGACCAGCTTTTTTTTATTGTTTATAATGCAAGCGCATCCGGCACGGACCTTGGTTATAAGCAGTAAAACAGTCTTTACTTTGACATTTTCCCGGGCAACAGGATTAAGCGGGCCCTTACGCATTAAATCTTTAACTTTCAAAAGCTTCTTTCCTAGGCTCCCGGCAGGGTGATAAAAAGCATAGTCCTCAATCTTAAAGCCTTTTTTAGTCAGTACTGCCAGAGCTAGTGCGTCCCCCATCGCTAAAGTAGCAGTAGTACTAGCAGTGGGAGCTAGATTAAATGGGCATGCTTCTTTGCTTACGCCGACGTTAAGCACAATATCGCTATATTTAGCTAAATCCGATTTAGTATTTCCCGTGAACGCAATAAGTTTTGCCCCGATTTTTTTAATAAGCGGCAGCAGCCGGGTAATTTCTTCTGTCTGCCCGCTATTAGAAATGGCAATTATTATATCCTCATTTGTAACGCGGCCCAAATCACCGTGCACTGCTTCCGCGGGATGTAAAAATAAACTAGGCACCCCTAAGCTAGCCAAAGTAGCTGAAATCTTGTTACCGATAAAACCAGGTTTACCCATTCCGGTTACAACGATTCTACCTTTACAAGCTGCAATCATAAAGACAGCTCTCTGGAAATCATTGTTTATACGCGGCAACAAGTCTTTTATTGCCTGCGCTTCAGTAAGCAGAACTTGTTTAGCTATTTTTTGAAATTTATTTTCAAGCATTGATAATTTCCCATATTTTTTTAGCTTTTTTCAGGAATGATTCGAGATTCTTAAGTGCCAGCATATTTGGCCCGTCGCAAAGCGCTTTTTCCGGACAGGCATGAACTTCCAGAAACAAGCCATCGGCGCCAGCTGCAAGAGCACTTAAGGCAAGCGGCTGCACAAATTGCCTCTGGCCGAGAGATTTACCTTTCCCTGCACCAGGCAATTGCACACTATGCGTCGCATCAAAAATAACAGGGAACCCAAATTGTTTCATTATCGGGATTGAACGCATATCACAAATAAGATATGTACGGTTTGCCTTATCATAACTGGCTTTAAAAACAAACGGAATCTGCAATTTATTGCTTAGTTCTTTTAAAAAAGCCGCATGTTCCAAACACATTTTTTCAGATTCTATAACACATGGCCCGGCAATTAAAAAAAACTGTTTGTTTATTTCTTTTTTTTTATCGATTGGTTTTTTTTGCATAAAAACTCATAACCTTAATAATTACAACCGTTACATCCAGATAACTGTTTATGCCAGGAAAGCTTAAGCGGTAGTTTCGCCCCTTTTCATCGCGTTATTCTTTGTTTATTTTATCTTAGTTTCTGGTTTAATTCAAGTAAAAATTAATCATAAAAAAAGCAGCTCCCTGTTTTACTACAACAGGGAGCTGCAATTATCTATTATTACTTATTCTATTTGATGCGTATAACTTCTCTGTAAGAAGCCATTGGTGTTATACCAGTATGAAACCGCTAATGAATTTGCCGCATTATACTGTGCGGTTTGCCTGCCACTAGCATCATATATCAGATATCCGGTATAATTTCCGTCATTATAATTAAGCGTCTTATAAAGAAATCCGTAGCTATTATACTGATAATCGCTTTCCTTTGCCCCGTCTTTATAACCGCCTTGGCCATCATCCACACGCAAATAAGTAGCTGTCTGCTGGCCATAGCCGTTATAATAAGTTGTTCTAGTTTCGCTAGAATCCCACGTCGGATCATAGTCACCATCATCATTCAATGTCTTATATTCAGCGAACGAAACTGAATGCGTCAAAAATCCGCCGCCTTCGCCCGTTGAATAATAATAGGTCTGCACCAAACCATTCTGATCATTATACACATTTACCGGCCTTGAATACGCGTCATATTTTGTATAGCTGGTCATATTGCCATCTCTGCCATAAGAGTAAGAAGTAACCAGCACGCCAAAGGAATTATACTCGTTGCTTTGAATCAAAGAACCGCCAGTTATAACTCCAGTTGGGTCATCATCATTATAGTTTTTAGTCCCTTCGCCATACTGATACAACGTCGTACCGTCAATAGTTTTACTATCTCCGATTCTAAAACACTGATATGTTTCCTGCGGCTTGGAGTACTTATCATAAACCGTATAGCTGGTCACCGCTTGCTTGCCGGCGTCATCATAACCATAAGAAGTCGTCTGAATCAGACTACCCTTATTATTATAGATATAATCTGTCGTAGTAAAACCGCGGTAATTTGTCACATAATCCGGCCTGCCGTAATCGTCAAAAATTGTTGTTCCAGTTGTAACTCCGCCCGCTCCATAATTATATGACTTATCAGCAAAACCAGCATTATTGTAATGATTTGAAGCAACCAGCGAGTTAAGATGGTTATAAGTCTTATCAGGCCTGCCATAGTTATTATAAGTCTGGGTGCCGTTAAAGACAACTTCACCGCCATCTATATCATTAGCTACACTATCTCCCTGGGTAGCATCCGGATTAAACGCGTACAATGTTGCAGAAGTAATAAATCCGGTTAATGCTATATCTCCCTGGTCATTAGTTGTCGTATAATTAAATACCTGGCTAAGCACTTCTGTCCCCTCATAAACGCTGTAAGAATCTACAGGACGCGATTTAGCATCATAATTAGTATATCCGGTCAGTGTTCCGTCATTAAAGTTTTCTGAACGGATAAGAAATCCATAATTATCATATTCATAGGTCGTAGAAATAACTTCTACTCCATCAGTTATCTCCGATGAAACAGTTGAATAAAGCTGTTTCTGGCTGGCACTATAATATGTTTTGCCTAATTCTTTGCCATTGTTACCCCATGATGTGCTCGTTGTCAAAAAGCCTCTTTCATTATACTCAAAAGTCTGTACTTTTGAATTTCTTTCATTATACGCCTCTACCGGCCTTGAATATGAATCAAAAACAGTCTTCCCTGTATACGTATTATCAAGCCCATAGTTGTAAGTACTCGATAAAAATCCCTTTTTGGAGTATACATATTTTGCTGTCATTTCTCCATATTCGTTAAACGACTTATCCTGCTGTCCATATTTATTAAACACCGTATAGCCGGTAAAAGTCTCGCTGGCTCCGTAATTTACTGTTAGAGACAAGAATCCGGTATTTGACTGGCCTATGTATTGAATATCAGTAGGATCGCCCGTAGCATTTGTATTATAGATAAACTCCTGCACTTTAGAAAAATACTGGACTCCATCAACTTCGTTTACAGAATAAGCAGCTTCAGGCCTGCCCTTATCATTATAGTCTGTATAACCAGTCAACGTAGGATTGCCCGTAGTATCCAAATCGCCATAGCTGTAAGCTTTTGTCATAAATCCGTTCTCGTCGTAATCATAATCAGCCACAAGTGATCCAAAAGCATTTTCCTGGCGCACAGCTTTTCCGAAAGTATCAAAGAAAGTTTTCCCAGTAAGCACTGGATTCCCGCTTGAGTCCGGCTCTCCATAGTTCCAGCTTTCGATCATTGATTGATCCCAACTGTCATAGATAAATGTTTGCGTGAGCCCGCTGTTTTGGTTGTACGATTCAGAAGGCCTTCCATAAGCGTTAAACACAGTCTTGCCCATGTATGCTTTACTAGCGCCATAGTTATAAGCTTCGCTTAAAAATCCATCTTTTGAATAAACGTATTTTGTGGTCTGTTCTCCGTACTCATTTTGGCTTGTGCTTTGCCTGCCGTACTTGTCAAAAAGCGTTTCTCCGATGAATGAATCATCATTTCCGGTTGCCCCATAATTTTTAGTGCTTGTCAAAAAGCCTTTTGTATACACGAATTCCTGCACCCGGACACCTTCATCCTGGGTGTCCCAATAACACTGGAACGATCCGGTTGGCCTGGATTTATCATCAAACTCGGTACGTCCTGTTACAACATAATAACCGCGTTTTGTAATACCTTCTGAATTAGTAACATCAACGGCAAATTCTCCCTGAGCCGTAGGATCCTCATTAAAAGCCAAGTTAAGCGTCTGGGTCATAAACCCTTTTGAATCATATTCATACGCAGAAACCACAATGCCCATTTCATTCTCGCTGCGCAGAGCTTTTCCATAACCGTCATAGAATGTTTTTCCGGTCATTGTATTATCTTTTCCATAACTAGTGCTTGAAACTAAAAATCCGAATTGATTGTATTCGAATTTCTGCGTAAGCCCTGAACCTGTGCTTTCTTTACCAACCATGTTATACGCCTCAACCGGCTTGCCTTGTTTATTAAATAAGGTCTTACCCAGGTACGCACCATCAATCCCATAATTATTGGTTTGCGACAAAAACCCCTGTTTTGAATATACAAAACTGGTAACCTTCTGCCCTTCACTGCCGTATTCCGCCGCACCAGTTATTTCAGTACCATCATCTTTATACTCATTGTAAGAGGTTGTCTGTCTGCCATATTTATCAAACGCCGTATAACCCGTATAAGCGCCATTTCTGGCAAAATTCAAGGTTTTTGACATAAAACCTTTTTCATAGACATATTGCTGAACCATTGACTCCTCTTGTCCAGTTCCCAGCGTTGCATTTTCATAAACACTCCAAGTAGATACCGGCCTGGATTTTTCGTTAAACTGCGTATACCCGGTTAATACCATTTCGGGCGTAACTCCATCGGCAGACATAATAACATTTCCTTCGGCATCTGTCTTTTCTCCGAAAGAATCACTCCTCATCAAGAAACCATTATCATTATAAACATATTTCTGTGTCATGATGCCTTCAGCATTATAAACTTCAGAGGCCTTTCCATATTTGTCATATTTTGTTTCACCGTTATATGTCGGCGTATATTTTGCCGTGGAATCGAATGTTTTTTGGAATTGCGTTAAATCTTTACTATCAACAACACCGTCTTCGTTATAATCATATTCGCTATTATAGTTTTCAAGCGCATCGATGAAATCACTAACCCCGTTAAAAGATTCCTCAAAAATAACCAGGTCATCATTATT
Organism: Candidatus Omnitrophota bacterium; assembly: GCA_016213925.1. GTDB lineage: Bacteria > Omnitrophota > Gorgyraeia > B26-G9 > B26-G9 > JACQZH01. The sequence continues at coordinate 42,187 of JACQZH010000046.1, forward strand.
TATTACTTCATCCCCATTAAAATCATATTCTGCGCTATATACTCCGTCGCCTTTCGCAGAACCTAAAAGGCCCGCGAAAGTAATTGCTTTAGAAAGGTCAACCACAGTTGCCTCTCCCCAAGATTTACTCGAAGCTAACAATCCGGTATCCGCGTTATATTCAAAAGTTTGCGTCAGGCCTTTAAGAAACGGCTGCCAATCCTGATTTTCCAAATCAGAAGTTGTAAGCCCATCACTAAGTGCAGCCATGAGTTCTTCCGGAAGTTTACTGATACTACCATAGTTGTTAAAACTAGCCACT
>JACQZH010000047.1 GCA_016213925.1 Candidatus Omnitrophota bacterium
GAGGGGCGTTATCCGATGTATTCGCCGCAAGCTTTAAAATGGGCTTTTATCGGGTCTTTGTATTTGATGATAAGCTATACTTTTGTGGATTTTATATTATTAACTCCTTTTTCAAATCTTTTGTTTCGCTTGTTAGGAGTAAAGCTCGGTAAAAATGTGCAGTTTAATTCTAAATTTATTTTTGATGCGTCATTACTTGAGATAGGCGATAACACGGTTGTCGGAGGCGGAGCGATTATTATCGGACATATCGTAGAAAGAGGCAAACTTATTCTTAAAAAAGTAAAAATTGGTAAAAATGTTACGGTTGGCTCCCATTGTACAATAATGCCGGGCTGTGAAATCGGAGATAATGCGGTTATCGGGGCCAGCGCTGTATTGCTTAAGGATACAAAGGTTGCTAGCCGTGATGTCTGGTTCGGCATTCCGGCGGAATCGTTAAGAGATAAAAGGGCGAAGGATAAAGAGTAAGGAAACTTGCTTTGTCCGCCAATAGGTTAAAAAATAAGCTGTGTCTTAGCGCGTTCATGCGATAAATGTTTTAGGCAATGCAGGATAACTTATAAGAAGTTGATTAATACTTGGAATAAGTATAAAATATGACTAATAATCCATGTTAAATTACTTAAGTAGGCAAAAAAAGGAGCTCGGGATGAAAGCAAGCGGTATTTGTCTAATTTTTATTGCGCTGAGTTTGAATTTTACTTTACAGAGTACTTTTGCCCAAGAGGAAGGGCTTTCGGATACACTTAATATATTTAACTGGGAAGAATACATAGATCCGGCGGTTTTAAAAGATTTTGAAAATGAATTTAAGGTAAAGGTTAATATTGAAACTTATAAAGATGAAGATGCTATGATTTCCGCGTTACAGTCTGATCCAGGAAAATATGATATTGTTGTCGCGTCGGATAGCGCTATTCGGGATCTTAGGGAGATGAGATTAATTGTTGCAATAGATACAAGCAATATTCCTAATTTAAAGAATATTGAGCGCGAGTATCAAAATCCTCCGTATGATCCGGAAAATAAGTTTTCTATCCCTTATTTATGGGGGACTACAGGCGTAGCGTATAATACAGAATATATAAAAGAAAAAGTTACGGGCTGGCATATTTTATGGGACCCGAAATTAAAAGGTAAAATTGCTATGCTTAATAATATGGATGAGGTCATTGGGGCAGCGCTTATTTCTCTTGGGTATTCCCTGACTTCAACAAATCCCGAAGAGCTAAAACAAGCAAAAGAGAAACTTTTAAAGCAAAAAGAGCTGCTGGCTGGATATCTTGACCCAATTGTTATAAGAAATAAATTGATCTTGGGAGAACTCTGGGCTGCGCATATTTATAGCGGAGAAGCATTCTTCGCAATGGAGAAAAACAGCGCGTTAAAATATGTTATACCTGAAGAAGGAGCTTTTTTGTGGGTAGATGCTTTTGCTATACCGCGGGATGCGAAGCACAAATATACAGCGGAAACTTTTATTAATTATGTTCTGGATGCAAAAGTAAGCGCGAAAATCGTTAATTATCTTTATTACGCTGATTGTAATTTTGCGGCTAGGCAGTATATATTAAAAGAAATTCTAGAAAACGAAGCGCTTTATCCCCCGCAAGAAGTACTAGGTAATTGTGAAGTTATGAGTTTAAAGGGTACGGAAGAGGAGTTAAGGCAAAATCAACGTATCCGCAACGAAATTTGGTCGCAATTGCTCAATTAAGCATAAAACATGAAATTCAAACGTTCGTAATGCTTTCGCTGTTGGTAGATTTAGGGGTTAAGCAATATATCAGAGAAATTGTTAAGTTTCATGAGATAAAATTAATCTCGGAAATCGGCAACCATATAGAACGGACTATTTTTTCCGCATTGGCGCATACCAAAACCTTGGCAAACAATCCTGTGCTTATCTCCGATGAAAGTTTAATGGAAGACAAACTTTATGAAATGCAGAAAATACAGGATTTTTATCAACTGTTTGAGGGCATCTCATTACTAAATACAAAAGGCGTAGTGCTGGCGTCTACAAGTTATGATTATAGCGGTATGTGGGAGCAAAAAGAATGGTTTGTAAAAGCAAAATCAGGACAGGCTTCAGTTTCGCCGCCGCATGTTGCGCTTTCTCCGTTCCGTTTAGTTTTGGTGGCATGTGCTCCGATATTTGATAAGCAGGGCAAAGTTAAAGCAGTAATTTCCGGACAGTTGAATGTAAATATAATAAAAGATTTGATCGGAAATTTGCAAATGAATAAACAATCAGAAGGAATTTTCTTGATAGACAGGGAAGGCAATCTGATAGTTCACTGGGATGAAAAAAAATTACTTTTTAAATTGGAACCGGAAATTTTAAAAAATCAGCTTTTAATAGGCAACACAGGAATATTTGAATTTAAGGATGAAAATAATATTGAGAAAGTTTGTATTTTTGCGCCGCTTAAAGGATATAAAGATTATTTCAGCCAGGGCTGGATAATAGGTTATTTGCAAAACAGCAGCAGTATCTTCGCATTTTTGGCAAAAGTAAAAAGAGATATATTTTTTGCGGCTTTGTTGGGAATTTTTCTTATTTTAGGGTCTTCTTCGGTATTAACAAGCGCTATTGTAAAGCCGGTAAAAAAGTTGTCGCAGGCATCAGAAAAGATTTCAAACGGAATTTGGGATGTTTCAGCGCCGGCAGCCGGAAAAGATGAAATCGCTGATCTTGGCAGGATGTTTAATCATATGAAAGAGCAATTAAAGACAGCGCAAGATACCAGTATCGCTCAAAAAGAACAACTTGCCGTAACATTAAGGTCGATCGGGGACGCAGTTATTACTATTGATATGTCTGGAAGAATTATTTTAATGAATGAAGCAGCGGAAAACTTATGCGCAATCAGCCAAAAACAATATGAGGGGAAAATTTTTGAAGAAGTGTTCCAGCTATTGGATGAGCAAACGAGAGTTGTCCAGGCTGATTTTATTAAAAAAGGGTTTAATAACGAGTTATTAAAGGGGCAAAATTTTGTTTTGATTGCTAACGCAAGAGAGTTGAAAGTAATGCATAGCATGGCTTTAATCCGCGATAGGAATGAGCATATAGTCGGAGCGGTCATAGTGTTAAAAGATGTCACAGAAGAAGAAAAATTGAGGGTTGAGTTAGTTAAAGTTCAAAAGCTTGAAACAATTGGGATTTTGGCCGGAGGGCTTGCGCATGATTTTAATAATATTTTGACCTCAATTGTGGGCAGCTTGTCAATTGCGAAATTACGAATTAACCCCGATAAGGATAAAGACCTGTCTGAACTGATAAATGAAGCGGAAAAAGCTTCGTTTGAGGCAAAGCAGCTTACCAGGCAATTGCTGGTATTTTCTAAGGGAGGCGCTCCTGTTAAGCAAGTGTTTAAGCTTAACGATATGCTGGAAAAATCAGTTAATTTTGTTTTGCGGGGTTCAAGCTGTAGGTCAATTGTTAATATCCCGGAGGATCTTTGGCTGGTGGAAATTGATGTTGGGCAGATTAAGCAGGTTGTGAATAATCTGGTGATCAATGCAGTGCAGGCAATGCCTAAAGGAGGATGCATATATGTGGGAGCAAAAAACTTTGTGTTTGATAAAAAGACAATTCATCCTTTAAAAGAAGGGATATATGTCGTAATATCCATAAGGGACGAGGGCATAGGGATTGCTCCGGAAAACATAGAAAAAATATTTGATCCGTTTTTTACTACCAAATCGGACGGCAACGGATTAGGATTAGCCAGTGCTTATTCAATTATCAAAAAGCACGGGGGGTACATTTCTGTTAATTCAACGCTTGGGCAGGGAACGGTTTTTGAGGTTTATTTACCTGCGGTTATTAACAAACGGCTTCCGGGAGACGAGAAAGAAGGGAATATAATTATGGGCAGAGGCAGAATTTTAATAATGGATGATGAGGAAGCAATCCGTAAGATATTAAGTTTTTTGCTAAAAGAGGTCGGCTATGAATTTGAGTTTGCGGAGAACGGGGATCAAGCTATCAAGTTGTTTGAAGATGCGCATACGCAGAATAATAAGTTTGATGCTGTAATTCTTGATCTGACGATTAAAGGCGGCATGGGAGGCAAGGATGTGATTAAAAAGTTACTGGAAAAAGACCCTAATGTTAAAGCAATTGTTTCTAGCGGATATGCAAATGATCCGATCATGGCAAATTATAAAGAGTATGGTTTTTCTGGAGTGCTGGAAAAGCCCTTTAGGCTGGATGATTTAACTAAGACATTAAATGATGTAATTGCAAAATAAGTGTTTTTTCTGTTTTGTTTGCTTTTTGCATTTTTTTATATCAAGGAAACCGCATTAGCGATAGAAATCCCCCGAATAATTTTTGATATTGAGGTGATGTTAACGGATTGAAGCGAGGCTTATTCCGGAAATAATAAGCAAAGAATATAAAGGAGAAAGTAGAATGAGCAAACGGTATTTTTTTAAATATAGAATTAGCAGGAGTACATATTTATTTTATATTTTTTTGGCGTTGCTTGTAACAGGGCTAAATTCAGAAGATTTGAAGGCAAAAGAAGAGGCTAAGACAGGTGAAAAAAACCAGCAGGAAGAAATTTTAAGCCCTGAAGAGAAAAGAACTATCAGCGTTTTTGAAGCTGTGTCGCCTGCTGTGGTTTTTATTAAAAGCGTAGCATTGCAAAGGGACTTCTTTTCACTTGAGCTTTATGAGATCCCTTACGGCGCCGGGTCCGGGTTTATCTGGGATAAGCAAGGCCATATTATTACTAATTTCCATGTTGTTTATCAAGCCAGTAAAATAGAGGTTGTGCTTAGCGGGGGAAAATCTTATCAGGCGCAGGTTGTCGGATTTTCCGCTGACCATGACCTGGCAGTATTAAAAATAGAGGCTTCCGAAGAGAATCTGGTTCCGGTTCCCCGGGGAGCTTCCAAGAGCCTTTGTGTGGGCCAGAAAGTAATGGTTATCGGGAATCCGTTTGGTTTGGATCATTCTCTTTCAACAGGCGTTGTCAGCGCGCTTGGCAGAACTATCTCCTCATTGACCGGAAGCAAGATTTTTGATGTTATACAGACTGACGCGGCAATTAATCCCGGAAATTCAGGAGGCCCGGTATTGGATTCTGCCGGGCGTTTGATAGGCGTAGCTACGGCTATTTACAGCCCTTCCGGAGCATATGCCGGAGTCGGGTTTGCCATACCGGCAGATATTGTTAACAGGGTTGTCCCGCAGTTAATATCGCAGGGAAAAGTTAAGCGGGTAGGGCTTGGAATATCTTTGGTCCCGGATGCAATCCGCAAAAGATTTGGCCTTGAAGGGGCTATGATCTTGCAGGTTTTTGAAGGCGGGGCAGCGGATAAAGCAGGATTTTTGCCAACACAACGCAACAGTTTCGGGCAGATAGTCCCGGGTGATACGATAACTGCTATTGAGGGTAACAAAATTGAGAATAATGAAGGAGTGATTTCTTTTTTAGAAAAGGGCTGCGAAAAAGGAGACAGCGTTGTGATAGAATTTATACGAAATAATAAAAAGATGAAAGTAAAAACTGTTTTACAGGAGTTATAAGCCCTGATTTTGCCGGCTTATCGGCAGAGAAAAATAAACGCGGAAAATTGCTTTTTGTTGACAAAACAAAAGGTAGAGGGTAGAATTTTTAACTATATCTTAGTTGAATCAGCAGCATTTTAACGTAGCAGTTTTGGTTGCAAATAAAAAGGTGTTTTTTATGAAACGTCAGGCAAGAATACTTAACGCATTATTTTTCGGCATTATTTTTCTTTGCCTGTGCCCCAATGTTTACGCGGCGGATGTTAAGAGTGAACCCACTCTTGTGGAAAAAATAACCCTGTTTATCTTTCAATTGGGAATTATTCTTATTGCCGCCCGTTTAGGGTCGCTTGTCTTCAGGCGTTTGAAAATGCCGGCAATCCTCGGAGAGCTTATCGCGGGTGTTATTATCGGATCGTATTGCTTAGGCAGCATCTCTTTACCAGGTTTTAGCGAAGGGATATTCCCTTTGCTGTCTGGTTTTCCGATATCCCAGGAGCTGTACGCGATTACGACCATTGCTTCTATTATACTCCTGTTTATTGTCGGCTTGGAAACGGATATTGAAGCGCTTTTTAAATATTCCCTGGCTGGTTCGCTGGTCGGGGTTTTTGGAGTAATATTTAGTTTTATATTCGGCGATTTGGCAGGGGTTATTTTTTCGCGGTATGTTTTCGGTGAACAGTACGGTTTTTTGCATCCTGTGCCTATTTTTCTCGGCATAATTTCTACGGCGACATCTGTGGGTATCAGCGCGCGTATTCTATCGGAAAAAAAGAAGACTGATTCTCCGGAAGGGGTTACGATACTCGCGGCCGCGGTAATCGATGATGTTTTGGGGATTATAGTTTTGGCTGTAGTGATTAGCGTGCTTAAAAGCGGAAATTTTGCCTGGAAATATATTGGGTTTTTATCTCTGCGCGCTATACTTGTTTGGCTGGGGTTTACGTTTGTCGGCATACATTATTCCCGTTATATCAGCGAATTTCTCAAATCTTTTGGCGGTAAAAGAATAATTTCAATTATGGGTTTAGCCCTGGCATTATTGCTTGCCGCTGTATTCGAAAAATCCGGGCTGGCGATGATTGTCGGCGCGTATACAATGGGGTTGTCTCTTTCAAAAACCGATATCGCTTATATTATTAGGGAAAACCTGCAGGTGTTTAACTACTTTTTTGTGCCGGTTTTCTTTTGCGTAATGGGAATGATGGTTAATTTGCGGGAAATGACATCCGGAATGATCTTGTTCTTTAGCCTGATTTATGTTGTCTTTGCTATTCTCGGGAAAATGGTGGGCTGCAGCCTGCCGGCTTTGCTGTTGAATTTTAACCTGCGCGGAGCATTGCGTATTGGCGTGGGAATGGTTCCGCGCGGAGAGGTGGCGCTTATTATTGCCGGAGTGGGGCTTTCCCAGGGGATTATTTCGCATGATGTTTTTAGTATGTGTGTTATGATGACTTTTGTTACTACCATAATTACGCCGCCGATATTGGCCCGGCAGTTAAGTTCGGATAAACCGGTATTACGCAAAGAAGCTCCCTATAAGAAAAGACATGAAGAAGTCGTTTACACTATGCCTAACAACGAGACCGCGGAGCTTTTGTTGAGTAAAGTGATTAAGGCGTTTGAAAATGAAGGATTTTTTATTTATCATATAGCATCGGAAAATTTGTATGAAATCAGAAAAAATGGTGTTTTTATTTCATTGGAATATTCAACGGAAGAACTGGAATTCAGCTGTGTTAATGAGGATGTTTCGTTTATTCATACGCTTTTTTATGAAGTGATTGCAGAACTGGAAACCTTCATTAAAAAGGCAAAAACATTAAGCGATAAAGACAAAATCGGCATGAAAATTTTCGACTCGGACAGCAATATAATGAAGAAAGAAATGCTTATTGCCGATGTTCTTTCACCGTTAGCTATGAAGGTAGATCTTGAGGCGGATACGAAAGAGAGAATTATTAGGGAATTAACCGAATTGCTGGTTGTTTCCGGGCAATTGAGTCCCGCTGCGCAGGATGAAGTTGTGCGTGATATTCTTGAGCGCGAAGCATCGATGTCTACGGGCATGCAGGACGGCATTGCTTTGCCGCACGCGAAGAGTTCAGCGGTTTCTCATATTACCGCGGTTGTAGGATTAAAGAAAAAAGGCGTTGAATTTAATTCACTGGACAAAAACCTCTCAAGGATATTTGTGATGACACTTTCGCCGAAGATAACGCATGAGCCTTATCTGCAATTCTTGGCTGAAATCAGCAAGGTGCTGACTGTCCCGGAAAACCGCAGTAAACTGCTTGCCAGCTTAACCAGAGAGCAGATGTATGAAATCCTGACTTCGCAGCATATTTAAGGCGCAAAATTATTTTACTTGACAGCATATAATCCTGAATAAGATTGACATAGCTTATTAGCTATTATATAATAATTTTTGTAAATAATGCTGCAAGGCAAAAAACTCGCCAAAGGAGCTGGCAATTCACACTAAATTCTCAAATGTCCGTTGATTAATCAGGCTGGGAGAATTGTTTTAAAGGTGATTTTTAGAGGGATTTTTTGTGCTTACGAAATGCTTAAATATTAGTTTTTAACCTGGAGGGATACAATGGCAAGGAGAAAAATTGCAATAGACGGAAACACCGCGGCGGTATATATAGCGCACGCAACTAATGAAGTAATCGCGATTTATCCTATAACTCCGTCTTCCGGAATCGGAGAAATGGCTGATGAAAAATCAGCAAGCGGGCAAACCAATATCTGGGGACAGGTGCCCGCAGTTTCTGAACTGCAGTCTGAAGGCGGAGCTTCCGGCGCTGTGCATGGCGCGCTTACCGCGGGAAGTTTAACCACAACATTTACCGCTTCTCAAGGTTTATTGTTAATGATTCCGAATATGTTTAAAATCGCAGGGGAGCTAACTCCGACAGTTTTTTATGTGACGGCAAGGACAATAGCTTCTCACGCGCTTTCGATTTTTTGCGATCATTCAGATGTTATGGCTGTGCGTTCAACAGGGTTTGGAATTTTATTTGCCAACAGCGTTCAGGAGGTTATGGATTTAAGCCTTATTGCGCAGGCCGTAACGCTGGAATCAAGGATACCTTTTATTTTAACCTTTGACGGATTTCGCACATCGCATGAAATCCAGAAAATAGAAGAACTGACTTTTGATGATATGCGCGCGATGATCAAAGATGAAGCGGTTATGGCGCACCGTTTGAGAGCGCTGACACCGGATAAACCTGCAATGAAAGGGACATCACAGAATCCTGATGTGTTTTTTCAGGAAAGAGAAACCGTAAATCCTTTTTATGAAAAAACTCCGGCTGTTGTGCAGGAAGTTATGAACAGGTTTGCCAAACAAGCCGGCCGGCAGTACAAGCTTTTTGATTATGTTGGGCATGCACAGGCGGAGCGCGTAATAGTTATTATGGGTTCAGGAGCCGGAGCGGTCCAGGAAACAGTCGAAGAATTGAATAAAAAAGGAGAAAAAGTCGGGCTGGTTATGGTAAGGTTATACCGGCCGTTTTTAGTCGATGATTTTATCAAGGCGCTTCCGGAAACAACTAAAGCTATCGCTGTTTTAGACCGGACTAAAGAACCCGGGGCGATCGGAGAACCGTTGTATCTTGATGTGCGTTCAGCAATCGGAGAGGCTATGGAAAAAGGAAAGGCGCCTTTTAAAACATGGCCGCTTATCACCGGTGGCAGGTATGGGTTAGGCTCAAAAGAATTTACGACGTGTATGGTAAAGGCAGTGTTTGATAACTTGTCTAAAGCAAAACCGAAGAACCATTTTACTGTCGGCATAACTGATGATGTCAGCAACAGCAGCCTTGATGCTGACGCCTGTTTTTCCGCGGAAAATCAGGAAAATTTCAGAGGGGTTTTTTACGGATTAGGCGCAGACGGAACCGTCGGCGCTAATAAAAATTCGATAAAGATAATCGGGGACTTAACCGATAATTATGTTCAGGGATTTTTTGTCTATGATTCTAAGAAAGCCGGCTCGCGCACAGTTTCACATCTTCGTTTTGGCAAAGATATTATAAATAGCACCTATCTTATTCAAAAAGCTAATTTTATTGCCTGCCATAATTTCAGCTTTTTGGAAAAGTATGACATGCTTTCAATCGCGCAAGAGAAGGCGGTATTCCTTTTAGCAAGCCCGTACGGAAAAGAAGAGGTTTGGAATAAGATACCCAGAGAAGTACAGCAGGTAATTATAGATAAAAAACTAAAATTCTTTGTGATTCGAGCGTTTGATTTAGCGGAAAAGATTGGTTTAGGCGCGCGAATTAACGTGATAATGCAGACAGCATTTTTTAAGATCAGCAATATTGTTTCAGTAGAAAAAGCTGTGGAATCCATAAAAGGCTCGATTAAAAAAACGTATAGCGCAAAAGGCGAGCAGGTATTGAAGATGAATTATGCCGCGGTTGATAAGGCCTTGGAATCAATAGAAGAAGTCAAGGTTACGCAAAAAGCGGATAGCGCAATTAATATCCCGGATGTAGTTTCCAAGGATGCGCCTGAATTTGTGCGCAATGTTACAGCGCGGATCATTGCCGGTAAAGGTGACGAGCTTCCGGTTTCTGTGTTTCCGGTTGACGGAACTTATCCGACGGCAACTTCCCAGTATGAAAAACGTAACATTGCTTTGCAAATACCGGAGTGGATACCTGATTTATGTATCCAGTGCGGACAATGTAGTTTTGTGTGCCCGCACGGAGTTATCCGGATGAAGATTTATGATAAGGGTGTTTTAAGCAAAGCTCCGGAGAATTTTAAGCATGTTCAGGCAACCGGCAAGGGATTAGAACGCAATGAATTTTCTCTGCAGGTTGCGCCTGAAGATTGCACAGGCTGCGGAGCGTGTGTTAATAAATGCCCGGCATTGGAAAAAGACGCGAGTAAAAATCCTACCGGGCGAAAAGCGATTAACATGGTTTCACAGGTTGAAATACGAGAACGCGAGAAAAAGAACTTTGAGTTTTTCCTTTCTATTCCGGATGCGACTATCAGGGACGTGGCATTTCCGGTAACTACGGTAAAAGGTTCGCAGTTGATGAGGCCGTTATTCGAATTTAGCGGCGCGTGCGCCGGCTGCGGAGAAACGCCTTATGTTAAGCTTTTAACCCAGTTATTTGGAGACAGAGCGCTGATAGCCAATGCCACAGGCTGTTCTTCGATTTACGGCGGCAATTTACCGACAACGCCTTATTGCGTGCGCAGCGACGGTAAAGGCCCTGCATGGTCTAATTCTTTATTTGAGGATAATGCTGAATTCGGCTTTGGCATGCGTTTATCGATTAACCAGTTAAAGGAGAAAGCGCAGATACTTTTAAATAAGCTTATAACTGATAAGCAGTTTTCAGGCAATGCCGTACTGGCAAAAGAGATTACTTCTGCCCTGCAAAAGACACATGAACAGATAGAAGACCAGCGTGAACGGGTTGCAAAATTAAAGCAGAGTTTGGAAAAGGCGCAAAATAATGCTCTGGCAAAGGAACTGCTTTCAATTGTTGATTACCTGGTTGCTAAAAGCGTCTGGATACTCGGCGGAGACGGCTGGGCGTATGATATCGGATACGGAGGGTTGGATCATGTCCTGGCATCGGATAAGAATATCAATGTGTTAGTGCTTGATACAGAGGTTTATTCAAATACCGGAGGACAAATGTCCAAGGCCACTCCAATGGGTGCGATTGCTAAGTTTGCCGCCGCAGGCAAGCCTTTATTCAAAAAAGACCTTGGGCTGCTGGCGTCTACTTACGGGACAATTTATGTTGCGCGCATAGCCTTGGGAGCAAATCCTGTCCAGGCGCAAAAAGCGTTTATCGAAGCCGAACAATACAACGGCCCATCGATCATCATTGCTTATTCACATTGCATTGCCCATGGCATCAATATGACCAAAGGCATGGATCAGCAGCAAAAGGCAGTACAATCAGGGTATTGGACGCTTTTTAGATATAATCCTGAGCTGACGCAAGAAGGAAAAAATCCTTTCCAGCTGGACAGCAAGGCTCCAAGCATTCCGCTGGAAGAGTATATTTATAATGAAACCCGGTTTAAAGCGTTAAAGAGCATGTCTCCGGAAAGGGCGGGAATGTTCTTAAAGTTGTCACAGCGGGAAGTTAACCGGAGATTTAAAATGTATGAGTATTTATCCAAGATGGATTATAGTTCCATGAAAACAGAATAAGCTTAAGTTTTATGCTGTTTCTAGCCCCCGGTATTGATTAATCCGGGGGTTTTATATTTAAGGTTTATAATTACGCGTGTGGTTTTTTATTAAATAAAGTTTTCTTTGACAATAGCATTTTCTAGCGGTATACTTTAGGGCTATTAAGATTTTTAAGAGCATAATTTTGGTATTTTTAAATATTGCAGTGTTTTAAAAAGGAGAAGCTTGATTGAGTAAAGAAAAGCAAAACAAACCGGTTGAGAAGAAAAAATTCGATATTCCGGAAGAAATTATAAAGCAGGCTACATTATGCAAAAATAAGTTTTCCTGTCTGGAAGATCCTTTAGTGTTAGAGGAAGTAAGGTTTTGCCTTGACTGTAAAACTATTTTTGTTAAGAATACAAAGACTAACCCATGTCTATATAAAAAGGAATATGGCAATACTTATAGGTGTTTTTGCCCGGTAAGGCAGGAGTTATATAATAAGTATAAAGTTTAAACTTACGCGTGGATTAAATGAGAATAGCCTTAATTTTTCCTTCTTATACTCATAAAATATTTTCGGAAAATTTAAAAATTGTCGATGAAGAATTTTGTAAAGCTCCGCCGATAATCCTGGCTTATGTTGCGGCAATTCTTGAGCGCAGCGGCCATACGGTAATGCTTTTAGACGCTAAAAATCTTAGGCTTTCTAAGGAAGATGCCCTGGCGCGTATAAAAATCTTTAAGCCGGATATCCTCGGGTTTAGGGCGGAAACATATCATTTTCATGACGCGCTGGATTGGATGGGATATTTAAAAGCAAAGTTGAATATCCCTGTTTTTGCCGGCGGGATAAATTTAACGCTATATCCAAAGGAGACGCTTGTTCATAAAGAGATAGATTTTGCCGTTTTGGACAACGGAATAAAGTCTTTGCCTAGGCTGATTGAAGCAGTAGAAAACGGTAAGGATTACCGGGCTATTGCCGGAATCGGGTTCAGAAATGAAGAAGGCAGTGTTGTCTTGAATCCGTCCTTGGGAAACACGGCGGAATTTAATGATTATCCCATGCCCGCGCGCCATCTTCTGCCTAACGAAGTATACAGTTCATTTATTTCCCAGCGAAAAAATTTCACGATCATGCTTGCCAGTATCGGATGCCCGTATTCATGTAACTTTTGCGCGATTCCTTCGCAATATCAGGCAAGGAGCCCGGAAAGTGTTGTTAAAGAGATAGAGGTTTGCTGTAGGGATTTTAATGTCCGTGAGATTGATTTTTTTGACGCGGTTTTTTTTATGTCCAAACCGAGAAGCTTAGAAATGTGCCGTCAAATTAGAAAAAGAAAGTTTGATTTAGAGTGGTCATGCCGTTCCCGGGTTGATTTGATTGATGATGATATCCTGCCCGAAGCATCCAAAGCAGGATGCCGGCAGATATATTACGGTATTGAATCTGCCGATGCCGGAGTGCTTAAGGCAATTAACAAAAGAATAACTGAAGAGAGGATATCTTATGCAATTAAGCTTTCGAAGAAACATAAAATAAAAACAATGGGTTTTTTCATGGTCGGCAATGAGGGAGATACCGAGGAAATTGTTTCGAAAAACATCGCTTTAGCTAAAAAATTGAAGTTAGATTTTATTCAAGTCTGCCGCACTATTCCTAAGCCGGGAACAGAGCTGGATAAGGCGATGATTAAAGCTATGGGCCGGGACATATGGCGTGAGCATGTCCTGGGTGAAAAAATTATAAGAAGGCTTCCTTCTATAGGAACAGTGCTGACGGAAAAAGAAAAGGAATATCTGACAAAGAAATTTTATTTGGAATTTTATTTCCGTTTACCGGTTATCTGGCGCAGGCTTAAAGAGCTTAAATCTCTGGCAGAGTTCATAAAGTATCTTAAAGCAGGTTTTAAAATGCTAAAGCACAGGTCAGAGCTGAACGCTTCTTTAAGAACAGACACTTCAGAAGCGGAAGAGTTTTTAAAAGAAAGCCTTTTTTACCTTGAACAGGCGCGCAAAATGAAAGTTGCGCTGGTAATTCCAACTTATCAGGAACGGGAAAACATCGCAAAGATTACGGCTGAAATATTAACGGTTCTTCCTCAGGCAAAAATAATTATTGTTGATGATGGTTCTTGTGACGGCACTCAAGGTATTATTGCGGAGCTTGCGCGGGATAATCGCGTTAATGTTATCGCTCGCAGCGGCAGGCGGGGCTTGGGATTATCGTATGTTAACGGATTTAAATTTGTTTTAGATAATCTTGACGCGGAATATATTTTTGAAATGGACGCGGACCTCTCCCATAATCCTGATTATATTCCGCTGTTTTTGCATTATATCAAATATTATGAAGTAGTAACCGGTTCTCGCTTTTTAAGGAGGGTCAGTATAAAAAACAGGGTCTTATGGCGTAATATCATATCTAAATCCACAAAATGGTTTGTTAATTTAATTTTGGGGACGAAGTTAACTGATGTAACTACAGGGTTTAAATGCTTTCGCAGGCAGGTGCTGGAGGAGATTGATTTTAACGAAATTAAGTCGGCTGGTTTTTCTTTCCAGATAGAAGTTTCGTATAAGTTATTGAAGATGGGCAAGCGCATAAAAGAAATCCCGATAGTATTCATTGAACGCGAGTATGGAGTATCAAAGATGTCATATAAAATGCTTTTTGAGGGTATTTATATCGTAGCGCGTTTATTCAAACAGCGGATTGCCGGATTGATACGGAAAACTAATAAAAAAACACGTTTGGATTTTACCGTGATGGAGCCGTTAGAAAGTAAAGGGGAAAATTAATCTTATTCGAACAATTATTGGCGGATAGAAATAGCCGTGCAGAGGTCAGGCCTGGCTTGATTTTTGCCTGGATTTATGTTATGGTTAGAACACTGTTTGAAGGCTACAGGCTACAAAGCCTCAGGCAAAAAGCTAAAGATTATGTGATTGAGTAAAACTTAAGGTTGTTTTTTTTAATCAGAGTTAATTCGTACAGTAACTTATGTTCGCTGAAGAGCGATGAACAATATGCATATTCTGCCAAATTCTAAGCAGCAAAAAAACTCAAATACAGTTTTTCTTGCTAGAATTCGGCATAAATTCGCCCCAGCTGTTTGCTAGTGCAGGGGCTCATTTAGGAGAGGTGCGAGAGCGGCTTAATCGGCATGCCTGGAGAGCATGTGTAGTCGCAAGGCTACCCAGGGTTCGAATCCCTGCCTCTCCGCCAGTTTTTGAAGTGAACCGTCCGACGACAACTTAAAGCGATTTGGCTTGAGGTTGTCGTGGACGCGAACCTTGAAGGAGGAAACCATGATATTCCTTTTGGCAATAGCGGTATTGGCTGTTTCCGCATTAGCATTCACAGTCTGAGAAAAAGAGGCTTTGCTTTCTTCCTGAAATAACTCATCTAACCGATTAAACATTTTATCTTTTACCTCATCATCAATATGAACTTTCTCAATCGCTTTATTTATCTGAGAAAGCAAATCCTCTTCTCTAAGAAACTTTTTGCTGGGGCAGGGGAGCTTTTTCTTGGTGCAATGGTAATATATATGACCTTTCTGGATTTCCGCGGTGATAGCGCAACCGCAATACTCGCACCTGATTAATCCGGTAAAGGCGTATTTGGGCTCTGCGGGCTTATGGTTACGCAGGCGGTTATTTAAAATACATTGCACCTTATCAAAAAGTTTCTTAGAGATTAGCGGCGGATGGCTTCCTTCATACATTTCGCCAGTAAATTTAAACATACCGTAATAAATATGATTTTTAAGTAATCTAGCGAGTTGAGATTTACAGACAGGCTTGCCTAAATTACCTTTAAGGCCCCATCTTTTTATTTCTTCGGTCATTGAGACGAGGTTATAGCTTCCGCTTGAATACAACTCAAATATTTTCTTCACAAAAGGGGACTTTTCCGGATCAGGGTAGATATTGCGCTCTTTATAATTATTCAGATACCCTAAAGGGGCCCAACTAGGCCATATTCCCCGCCTTAACTTTTCGCGTATTCCGCGCTTGATATTCTCAGAAAGATTATCTATATAATACTTGCTTTGCCCAAAGGCAATAGAGAGCATAAACTTGCCCTGCGCGGAATTATCAAAGCGAAAAGTAGGGAAGCGTAAGTCAATAATCTTAGCAATATCTACCAGATAAATTATCTTTCCCCCGTCAACAGAATTACGGGCAAGCCTGTCTGGATGCCATGCCAAAATACCATCACAAATACCTAACTCAATCTGCTTAAGCATAAAATCAAAGATAGGCCTTCCGGGCTTCTTGGCAGTTTTTGTCTCAATAAATTCCTCTGCCACGAGCAAACTTTCTTTTTTAGCGTATTCTCTTAATTCATTAAGTTGTGATTCAATAGACAAAATCTGCCTATCCTCATCATCAGTTGACTTGCGGGCATATAGATAATATTTTGGCATGGCATTACCCTCCAAAAACTTTTTTTGTTCTGTCGCTTGGCAAAGATTATTTTGAGATCCCAACAAATCTCAAAATTAGATTATTCGTCGTAAGACGAAAGGAAATTTTAAGCCCCAAAAAAGATTTTTTGAAAATTTGCGGCTCGAACCTCGTTTTAAAAGATGTAACCCTTTGCGTTTCATATAAAAAGCCCTTTGAATTCGTTGCCGAATCGCAGGGCTGTCTTGATTGGCGGTGCGTTTGCAACGAAATCAGAACCTGCTACAAAGAAACAATCCCAATCTAATGCCCCGCCCGCTTGGGCGGGCTTCCTAATTTCCCGCGCCCCATTCGCCCCGCTTGGGAGCGGGGCTCATTCGGCGCTCGCTTGGCCGCTCGCTTCGTGCTAATGCGACAGAATGATTACGGCTTTCGTATTTACCGTATTTTGCCCCCACCCAAAATACGGCAAATACTTGCGTCCTTCGCCCTCGCAAAAATCTATACATATATATTTAAAACGGCGCCGAAAATTTTTTTATTTTTTGTTTTTAAGGGTGGTTTTTGTTC
>JACQZH010000057.1 GCA_016213925.1 Candidatus Omnitrophota bacterium
ACCGGTAATAACCTCATCAAAAATCAAAAGAATATTGTGTTTTTCGGTTATTTTTCTTAAAAAAATAAGAAAATCATCATTAGGGAGAACAACCCCCATATTACCGCATACAGGTTCCAGTATAATTGCAGCTATTTGTTTATGTTGAGAATTGAGAACAGAACGTACTGCTTCTTTATCGTTAAACTCAAGAACAATAGTATTCTTTGCCGCATCAGCAAGAACTCCCGCGCTTGTAGAAACGCCAAACGTAGTTGCTCCGCTTCCGGCTTTTACTAAAACGCTGTCACTATGCCCATGATAACATCCCTCAAACTTGATAATCTTATCCTTTTTGGTATAAGCCCGCGCCAGGCGTATCGCGCTCATTACAGCTTCTGTCCCGGAACTAACCAGGCGCATTTTTTCCATTGAGGAAAAAGCCTGCCTGATAAGGCGAGCAATCTCAATTTCTCCTGGATGCGGCGCTCCAAAACTTGTCCCTGAACACGCACTACGGCTAATTGCCTGAACGACTTTTTTTTGGGCGTGCCCGAGTATAAGCGGCCCCCAGCTTAACACATAATCAATGTAGGAATTACCGTCAACATCAAAAAGGCGGGATCCTTTGCCTTTTTTTATAAAAATAGGATCCCCTCCTACAGCGCCAAAAGCCCGCACCGGGCTGTTTACGCCTGCAGGCATAAGCTTTAAGGCCTGTTTATAATAAATTTTTGATTTTTTATTTTTCAACATCTTCCTAATCCTAATTTTTTTGTCGGCAGCTTAAAAGTAAATTCAGACCCTTTCCCCATTTCACTTTTTACTGTTATCCGCCCTTTTAAATTTTCTACAGCCACCTTGCAAAACTTCAGCCCTAACCCAAAACCACGGTCCATTCCAAAATTATTTAACCGTGTAGAAACAAACTGATTAAATATTTCCTTAGAAACATCTTTTGGGATTCCCTGCCCCTGGTCTATCACGCTAAAAGCCGCCATATTCCTGCCAACACCTTTAAAACGGATTGTCACAGTTGCCCCCGTCGGGCTCGCTTTGATAGCATTAGTAACCAAATTAATTAAAATACGTATAATCAAATCACTGTTTGTATATATTTTAGTTATATCGAGAGTTATATCAGTTGCAATTTTAATCCCCGCATCTTGAGCAATTATCGAAATATGGGATTTGACCTTATCCATCAAATCTTTTATTCCGACATCGGATAACTTTATAACAGATGACTTATCTTCTAGACGTGATAAATCCAGCATTGAATCTATAAGTAAAGACAGTTGTTTCCCAGAGTTAACAATATCATCAATACACTGTTTTGTCTCATTATTAACGGGACAAGTCCTGCGCAAGTTTTCCGTAAGAAGTAACATTGACGAAAGGGGATTCCGCAAGTCATGTACCACAAAATTAATAAAATCACGCCGCATTTTCTTAGCAGCCTCTATCCTCCAGACCGAATACGCAACAATCAAAAAAATACTCAAGCGGACACCGGAGTTCCAATAAGCATATACAAGACTCGGATAATGTGGTTCCGCAATTAAATCAGCAATCAGCCAAAAAACAGCGCTTGCAACTGATATTATTATCCCGGAAACTACCCCTTGCCTCCAGGTAGCAAAAAAAACCGAGCCGATATAAAACATCGATAATCCCAAATATGGACCGGTAATATAATCAAAATAAAATACTACTACTGATAAAATCAGCCCTATCAACAACCCTGATTCTTTAGTAAATATTTTTTTTAATATCATCAATCTTAACACTCCGGTTATGGTAAATATTATATTAAAATTTATACTTGGGGCTTATTTTTTTAAATTCTTTTTTAGTAAACAATAACCTATAATCCGCTACTCCGCTTTTAGCCCTGATATTTTCAACTACATTAATACAATCGCGTTTGCTTTTTCCATGTATCATGATATAAAAATTATACGGCCAGTTTTTAGCCGTTTTACGCAGATAACAGTGGCTTATTTCTTTCTGCCGAACCGAAATTCCGGAAATTTTTTTAATAAGAGAATGCGGCACTTTCCATGCACACATGCAGTTGACTTTCAGGCCTATGTTCCGATGATGTAATACAGCTCCGAGCCTGCGGATATAACCATGCTTTTTGAGCAAAGCTATTTCTTTGACTATGCAGCTTTCTCTCGTATTAATAGCTTGGGCCAGCCCGGAATAAGGCGAATCTTCCACAGGAATATCACCCTGTAAAAATTTTAGGATATCTTTTCTGGTTTTATTTAATTTCATCAGACAATAACTTTCAGAATTTAAATTCCGCATTAATTTTAAACATTCTTATCGAAGGCAAAACCAAAACATCATCTATGCCCTGTCTTTTTCTAAAACCACTAACAAACCTGTCTATTTCCTTTTTCCTGCCAGACCTGAAAGTAAACCAAATATTATATTCATCATCACGCAAATAATTATGCGTTACATTTGGGAAAGAATTGATAAAATTCACAACCGGGACAATAAATATCTTACAAACACACGCGCCGATAAGCACGCTTTGGCAGCCCATCCTGCCGTCATCTATAACCGCCCCGATACGGCGAATTTTCCCCTGACGTTTTAGAAGAATTATTTTTTTGCAAAGTGATGCCTGGCTCATCCCCAACTGCCTGGAAAGCTTTTCGTAAGGCCTTGCACAAATAGGAAATTCAGATTGCAATTTTTTTAGAATTTTTTTCTCTTTTTGGTTCATAAACACAATTCGGATCTTCTGCCAAAAAATCTCCGTTCGACTGATAAAATGCCGCTGCCCGGCACCCGGAGCAAATATTTTTATATTCACATAAGCCGCATTTACCATAAAACTGCCTGCTACGCAATTGGCACAAAATCTTATTATTGCCGCTCCATATTTGCGAAAATTTTATCTCTCTGACATTGCCAAGCCTCAACGGCATGTAAGCACAAGGATGCACATCCCCGTTAGGAAGAATACACGCATAACTTATTCCGGCAAGGCATCCTTTATCAAAACGCGTGTGAATTTTTTTCTGTCGGCTGATACGCATAAATTGCGGCGCGCAAACCGGTTTTAATTCAAGAGGGAAACCATTTTGCTTTTCTAAAATCTTGTTCAACAAAGATTCGTATTCAGCGGCAGAAGGAATTACATCGTCAATATTTTTACCTCTGCCGGTTGCCACAAGAAAGAAAATATGATGCGCTTTCGCGCCCACATCTTTGGCAAAATCCGTAATATTTAAAATTTCTCCTATATTTTTTTTTGTAACTGTAGTATGAACCTGGAAGTCAAGCCCGGCATCCCGGCAATGATTCATTGCCGATACCGCCAAGCCCCACGCTCCCTGAAAACAGCGGAACTTATCATGTTTTAGCTGATCGCAGGAATCCAAGCTGATACCAGCTCTTTTTAGCCCGGAGGCTTCAAGTTTTCGCGCGGCCTGTCGATCTATTAATGTGCCGTTAGTCCCCAATACACAAGTAAGCCCTATTTTTGAGGCAAAAGAAATCAGGTCAAAAAGGCCTTTACGTAAAAGCGGCTCTCCGCCGGAAAAAATTAAGGCCTTAACCTTAAGCGCGGCTATATCAGCAAGCAAAGATTTGCCTTCTTCAAAATCAAGCTCATTTTTGTCGGCATACCCCGCGTCACGGTAACAATGTTCGCATTTTAAATTGCAAGCCTTAGTAATATTCCAGGAAATCAGCATGTCTTTTAAGTCTCAAGCCGCAAGCCCCAAGCCTCAAGTCAAAAACTGTTTCAAAATTAACTTGCTGCCTGCAGCCTGAAGCTTGCAGCGTTTTTGGTTTATAATAAGAATTGCCCGCTTAGCCAACGCGCTACATCCTTGGCATGATAGGTAATAATAATATCCGCGCCTGCTCTTTTGAATCCGGTCATCATCTCAAGTACAATTAATTTCTCATCAATCAATTCCGCTGAAGCCGCGGCTTTAACCATTGAATATTCACCGCTGACATTATAAGCGGCTATTGGCACATTAAAAGCTTGCTTGGCTTTCGCGATAATATCCAAGTAAGCAAGAGCCGGCTTAACCATAACAATGTCAGCGCCTTCTTGTATATCCAGTTCGATTTCTTTAAGCGCTTCCCTGGAATTAGCCGCATTCAGCTGATAAGTTTTTCTATCGCCGAATTCAGGAGCTGACTGTGCGGCCTCACGAAACGGAGCATAAAAACCGGAAGCAAATTTAGCGCTGTACGCCATAATAGGAATATGCTTAAAATTATTTGTATCCAAAACTCTTCTAAGCACGCTGACCTGCCCGTCCATCATACTGCTTGGCGCGACCATATCCACGCCCGCCTCAGCATGAGAAACCGCCATCTTTGCCAATAATTCACACGTTGCGTCATTATAAATAACCACATCTTTTGAGATAATATTTTCTTCCTTGCTGTCTGCCTTTTCTGTTTCCAAGCCGACAGGTACAGCTTTGCTCTTTACTATTCCGCAATGCCCTGACGTAGTATAAGCGCAAAGACAAACATCACTGATAACCACAAGTTCCGGATACTTATCCTTTATCGCTTTAACCGCTGTCTGCACGATACCGTTTTTCGAGTACGCTGAAGTTCCTCGTTCATCTTTTTTTTCCGCTGACCCGAAAAGTAAAACTCCGGGAATACGCAGATTTTCAATTTCCTTTATCTCTTTCAAAAGCATATCCAGCGATAACCGGAAAATACCGGGCATAGACTCTACCTGCTCTTTTACATCTTTACCCTCAACCACAAAAACCGGATTAACAAGAGAACGGACATCCAAGTCAGTTTCCCTGAACATTTCACGTAAAGCCTGCGTCTTGCGCAATCTGCTAAGCCTGGTTATCGGATAATACATTCTCTTCCCTCCTCTTCATTAGATTACTGAATGTTACTTAAATTAAGTATTAAATATTTATAAGTAGCTCTCAAATGCCTTTATCAATTCTAATTTTTTATATTCCGCTCTAGGTTTTCGTTTTTAACTTTTAACTTTTAACTTTTAATTTTCTCTATCCTACCATAATTTTTTCTTCGGCGTATGAATAATTTATTTTCCTTTTGTAGCCTGAAAAAAACAATACCATGGTCAACGGGCCGATCCTGCCTAAAAACATCAATATTGTTATAAGAATCTTTCCCTGCACATGTAAATTTGCCGTTATCCCGCAGGAAAGCCCCACTGTACCGAAAGCGGAGACAACTTCAAACAGCAAATCACGAAATCCCATCTGTTCAAAAATACAAATCAGGTACATAAAAATAACAACCAACCCCAAAGACAACACAAAAACAGCTATGGATTTACTAACAATCTCATTAGGAATCATCTTCCTGAACATGCTGATATTGTCCTTATTTCTTAAGTTGGCAAAAAAAGCACTGCACATTACCCCAAATGTGGTTGTTTTTATACCGCCTCCGGTAGACCCTGGAGACGCGCCTATAAACATCAGTACCATCATGCTGAAAATACTCGCGTTAGTAAGTTTTCCGATATCTATACTGTTAAACCCTGCCGTACGCGCTGAAGCTGATTGAAAAAAACTGATCAGCAGTTGTTTTTTTAACGGCATATTTTTAAGCAAAGCATCTTTTTCCGCAAAAAAAATAAACACTGTACCGAAAATAAGCAGTAAAACCGAAACTAATATTACCAATTTGGAATGCAGTTTAATCCCCAGCCCCCGGGATTTTTTCCCCATAATATATTTATCAGCCAAATCCTTAATAACTATAAAGCCTAGCCCTCCGGATATAATCAAAAATGATATGGTCAGATTTATAGTAAAGTCGCCGGCATATTGCATAATACTATCGCTGAATAAGGAAAACCCCGCGTTACAAAACGCTGAAACCGAATGAAACAAAGCCAGGTAAAAACGCTCAAATGAATGCGGAAAATATGGCCCAAAACCAAGATAAAGAAAAATCGTTCCCAAAAGTTCCGCAAAAACTGTCATCCTGGCGATAAACCCGATCAGTTCTATGATTCCTGCCATGCTGTGCTGGTCCAGAATATCCTGCATAACAATTGTTTCCCTGCCGGATATTTTTTTTCCGGCAAACAAAAATAAGGAAACGGAAAACGTCATAATTCCTAAAGCCCCAGCCTGGATTAGCCCTAATATTACTAATTGCCCGAAAAAAGAAAAAAACGTACCAGTATCCTGCACGCTCAACCCGGTAACACAAGCCGCGGAAGTCGCGGTAAACAAAGCATCGACAAAATCAGCGCCTTGCGCGTTTTTTGTCGAAATCGGCAAAGTTAATAAAAATGCACCGATCAGGATAGTCATTACAAAGCTGGCCACAAGCATCTGAACCGGCTTAATACCTAGCAGGCTTATCAGTTCATTAACCCGATACTTAAAGGGTATGATAATTTTATTATTCATATTACTAACTCACCTAAGAAGATACGCTATCCTGACTAAAATATGCTTCGCGAATGAAATGGTAAAAATCGCTATCAGCGGCGATAAATCCACCTGGATTTGCAATGTCAGCGGCATTAATACCTTGCTAAACGGCTCAAGCACCGGGTCTGTAAAGCGGCGAAGAAAAAGCATGAGTGGGTTAAAGGGATCATTGATAAACCAGCTTAAAAGCGCGCGTGCTATGATCAGCCAATAAAATAAATTCAATCCCAGTTCAAGAGCCAATGCCAACCCTTGTAAAGTATATACTATAATAAACATTTAGTAACCCCGGAATTTATGTTGTTTAAACTCGTCTGCGCTTTACCACTCTCTGCCTGATATGAATCCCGCTTCTAATTTTAAAAATAATTTTTTTGCGGCATCGGGGAACAACATTTTTAGTATACTGGCTATGCTTGGAAAAATCAATCCTTTTCTATATTACAAACTCCATAAAAAAGCCCGCGGTTATTTTTTTAACCTGCGGGCTACGCATCTCCTTTGTTTATTGATCCAAATTTTTGAGTTTTTTTAAGCTTATCCTAAAATTTAGGTTTATCCTATTTTTACATGTTTATCAAGCCATTCGAAATAGCCTCGATTCCAAGAATTAAGGCTTTCCCACTTAGACAAACTATCCTTTATATCGCCTGCATCACAATCTGCTCCGCTTCCATAGTTTGAGATAAAAGATTTCCTTCAAAAGCTGGAAGGCTTTGCGGCATCTGCTGATTAAATTCTACCGTTAACCTATCATCTATTTTTAACTTATCATCTATTATCCTAAGGATAGCTCCCCCTAATTTACTATCTTTTTTCTGTAATCCTTGAATTAAGTCGATAAAAGACTTTAATCTTCCCAAGTCATCACGAAGGCCTAAATGCTTTAGCACTCTGCTGTTATTTTTTAATCTTGCAGCTAAAAATTTAACGTACCGCAGAGCTAATACCGCATTAGGCTGCGTATCTTCATCAGTCGGCTGATAAGAAACCAGCTCTCTTTCATAAGTCATATTAGAACGCTTGATGCCGTCAGCTATCTTTTTAGCTTTTTCAATATCCATGCCAAAATAGGAAACAAGCTCATTTACCAATCCCTCTTTTACGCTGCTTATATAAATATCCTCCGGCTGCGCGCTCTCATACACGCCTTTACCCAGCTTTTCATTAACTCCGGATATCAATACCCAATTATAAATAAACAATTCATCCTTATACGCGCTAAAAAACGCCGCGTGCGCCTGGCCGACTTCTTTGCCTATCTCTTTAATCCAGGCGATTGCTGTTTCATCGCCTTCAGCCGCTTTTTGAGTCAGGTTTTCCACTGTATAGCCTTCCAGGCTTGCTTCCTGCAATCTGCGCGTTATGCTCGAACCGGATAACCTGTCTTCATAATCTTTTTCTCCCTTATCCAAATTAATTACCGGGTATCCCGGATACTTATTTTCAAACTTAGCCTGATCTTCTACATACAACCTGCCGACTTCTCCTGATTTTTTAATAATATGCTCATCGGAAACACCCATTTCTATGGGATGACTGCCAAGTGTCTGCTTGCCAACCCATTTATAATGAAATTCCCCGTCTGCGCCGATAACATTGATCAGGTTATGACCGACCTCTTTAATTTCTCCTTTTTCACCAAAATAAACCTTGCCGTCTTTGCGAACAGTAGAGTTTATCCCGCCGCCGATGATTGTTATCCCGCCGTTATCCGTATCTTTCAACAATCCTTTCGGTGAATACGCCTCTCCGTTAACCGAACCTTCAGCATCATTGCACATCTCAATACCGGCCCGAATTCCGTATTGAGCAAGTTTAGCCTGCAATACCTCTCTAAATTTATACCTGAAGCCAAAGGGAAGATTCTGCACAGGCATGTCATAGCCAAAAATACCTTCTTCTTTATTGATCGATCCCGGTAGGTTGGCGCTTACTTTATTCACGCGTGCTTTATCAACCCCATCCTTTTCCAGAAGTTTATCAATAGTAGCGGCAATAAGCTCCATAATTTTATCAGGCTTCGCGGACAATACTCCTTTTTCTCCGTAAATACTTTTCCATCTGATTTCTACATGGTCAATAATATTATTATTCCCGTCATTTACTGATATCGCCACTTTATCCCCGCCCATGGAAATAGAAGCGTATCTATATTCTGCTTTTTCCGCTTCGATTTTCGCGTCAACATCGCGCAAACTATCAAGGTACTCCGCGGCATCTTTAAAAAACGCCCACAAATCAGTTGCCGCCTCGTCAGCTGTCGAATCAGAAGTAATCAATACCACACTGCGCCCTGCATTGGCTAAATCTTCCGTTGTGCCGATTGCCTGGGCCTTGATTTGATTTTCATCAAATTTTAGCGTATCAGGCTGGGCAAATATATTCGGCATAAAATAAGTTGAAAACCACATCTTTTTACCATCCCTGATATTCTGATGGTAAGAATGATTTTTCGCCGGCCCCTTACCGACTTTCGCGGCTATTTTCCCCTTCGTAAAGATCTCGGTTCTTGCCTGTTTAAAAACTTTCTGCACATCCTGAGATTCGGAATAAGCTATAAGCTCCGCGGCTTCAAAACCTGTTTTCTTCTCAAGCAGATTCAAAACCACCGCGTATACTGCCGCGGCATCTTTAAAATCCCTGCCTATCTTTTTAAGTTCCGCGCTGATTTCATTCTTTGTGATAATACCGCTATTGATCAATGTGCTGTAATATAATTTCAACCCGTTAAATTCGCTAAATTCCCACTCATCAGGCACGCTGACATCTTTGCCCGCCTGTTTCGCGCCATCATATCTTTTCTTGCTGGCAACCTTATACCCCTGCACTGCCGGCTGGTTCACGGCGCAAATATCCCAAAGATACGCGATTGCAAGCACTGTGCGTTCCAGTCCGAGCATCACTCCTCCAATATAATTTAAATCCGGGACATTGATTTCAAATACCGGATAGTTATTTGCCTGTAAAATACTCCATAATGCATCCTGGGCCTTAGTATCGCCGAGATTAAAACGCACGAAAACGCGGTCATTGTTTTCCGCGGAATTCAGAACATCAGCGGATAACTCCTCTTCATAAAAAATCGTTATCCCTTTTCCGTTTTTACCCAAAGACTCTTCAATCAGCTGTTCTGCCCACATAGGAAGATCCTTTAAGCCCTTAGGCATGATAAAGGTAATCTTATCCTTGCCTAAATCCGCTGCCATATGGTACAAAAACGCTGCCAGCTGCATGTAAATGTCCTCATTTGCGTTTTGCTTGTCATTCATGTCTTTTGCCAGTTTTAATATGGCCATTATCCTTTCCGGAGCCAGGATCGCAAGCGGCATTAAAAATACATTAGTTGCCGGCGCCGTGTAGCGGCCGCCGATATCGCCTCGAGCGTTAAGCTGGATTTCTCTCTGCTCGTAATCCCCTGTATCAAAAGGCGACCCTTTATCAGTAATCACCCACATATTATTTTTTATATCCAGCCCTTGAGCCGCGTAAAGTTCCTGGAAATAATTTTTATGCGAAACAGTTTCGCCTGTAGTCCCTGATTTGCTGATCGGGATTATCAACGTCTTTGACAGCGCTGTTTTTTCATCCCCGCCTTCTTTCGCGGTTATATCCTTAAGCGCGTTCAAAATCGCTTCCGGGTCAGTCGAACTTAATGCGTAGAGATTATTTTTACCTTTTTCGCCGAATGTTCCGTCAACAAAATCAACGCTAAGGCTTGAGCCTCCCATGCCGGCAAAAATAACATATTTGAAATTATCACGGATAAACTTCCCATCCTTTATCATTTGCTCTATTGCTGCCTGCCCTTCACTAGTCTCAAGCAGCCACTTTAACATCTCCACTGACCAGCCGGTACGGTTAGGTTCTTTTTTATCATCCACATCAAAAGCAACCTTTGTCATATAAGCGTCTTTCGCGAGCGACTGCTCATAAGACAAGCCGAAAAGCGCCCTAAAACGGGTTTCAAACTTCTCTTCCTGTAATTTTTTTACATATTCCGCAGTTTTCCCGAGATAAAGCTCGGGCAAGTTCTTTGAAAAATCGTTTCTGCTTAAAAACTCCTGTTTAGCAGTACCTAACTCTGTATAAACACTTTCAGGTAAAACCTCCAGTAATTGATTAACTACTCCCTGCATAACCGGCGGATTTTCAGAATTAATATCCGGATGTATCGTCAGAGAATCTTCCGGGGAAATAATTCCTTGCTCGATTAGCCAGTCATTAATTACTTGTATATGATTAGAAGGGATTGTTTCTTCCAATATCAGTTTTTTCTGCTGTAGCTTTTCGAACAACTTAGGTTCATTTTTCTGCAATTCATCAGCATCAACCACCTCGCCAAAATCAAACCAGGCTGCAAGCATTCTATTAGATTTCAGCACCATTGATTCTCCTGGTACTGTCTGGCGCCCTTGCATTTCTTCAACCTTGCTCCATAATTGCATAAGATATTTATTTTTGGTAAAGCTTTCAGGAAGATATCCTGCCACATTTACGTTAAAAGCAAGCGGTGAAGTATAATTCTTTAATATTTCCATATTCTTACCAAACCCATAAGCCTTTGTCTTTGGCTCTGTGCCTGATGGCCTAAATAAAATTTGCCATTTTTCACTGCTCGATTTATTCTCAAATACAAACATAACTCCGTCACCGGTAAACCAAAGATCCTGAAGATGAGTAAAATCTATATCTTTAAAACGCCGCATCATTTCTTCCGGCAATTTTTCATTTTTTTCATTCCGCTGCAAGTATTCCTGATCAAACATATCCTTTAATATTTTTCTAATTTCTTCAATCTTAATTTTGTTATTCTTTAACCCGAAATAAAGAGATAAATAAGCGCCAAATACCCTGTATTTACGGGCATCGCCGTCCGCAGTCGTTAACTTATTATCAAAACGAATATCATATATTGTGTTAATCTTATCTGTTTGATAAAGACCGTTCAAATGCTGCGCCAGATTAACAAAACTACCGCCTTGCTCTTCCTGTAATTTACTGATTAATGCTAAGGTAAGAAATATCGACTCTGTCGCGCTCTTTTCTCTTGCCGCTAAAAATTCGTCTCCGGAGACATCTTCAAAACTGTATGTTACACCGGTAATTATTCCACCGCTTTCTTCCCATGCCGCAAGAATAATCGGATTCGCGCCGACATTAATTTTATTCCCCGCGCCGTCATCAATTATAATATCCTCACCAGGTTTTTTGCGTTTAGCATCTTCTATTTTGTACATACAATTGGCTAATTTAGCAAAGCCAACTGCGGTATTTATAACTTCTATTCTATATCCCTCTTCCTTTTTCTTTTCCACATACTCATCCAATGCCGGGCTGGAAGCAAATGTTTTCAGCATAACTATTTTTCTATTTTTATCAACTTCTCCTTTTTGCATAAGAGAAGTAAGCCTTTTAAAATTCATATCAATAATAAAATGAAACCCTTTATTCGGAATAAATTGAGCGACAATTTTTTCCGCGCTTACTATATTGTAAAATACGCCGATGCTGTCTAAAAAATCTTTTGTCTCTTGATTATTAGGCAATATCTGTAAAAAAGATAAACGGTCATTATCCATATCTGTAGGCAGGATAATATCGCCAACCGGCATCGCAGAAAAACGGCGAATGTAGTCAGCGGTACAAAGCACAGGAAAATATGAGACCAATTTCTTTGTTCCATCCGGCAGGATAACTTCTCTTTCCATTAATTGAGTCACGTCTGCGCCTAAATCATAAAATCCCTCTTTGCCGGTTACCGGATGCTCTAAACTCAACCCGATACCGCCAAAATCATCCCGTTCTTCTGTATGCATCCAGTCTATATGCTCAATCAATTCTTCAAGCCCCAGTTCTTTTAAGAAGTTAGTGAAAGTCCTATAAGCTGAACCATGCATACAATCAATATGCACTCTTCCCTTGCCTACGCGCGCAACAAGCTGTTTTACTAAATTTAAAGTGAAATCATCAGCCGCAACCTGACGCTGGTATTTTTCGTAGACCTTTATACCGTTACCTGTTTTCGCAAACAATTCTTCCGTTATACGCGGGTCGCTTTTAAGCGGTATATTTATATAAAAATTTTCCTGTCCTTTACTTTTAGCCTCTTTTACCTGCTGTTTAATCCACTCGTGAATATTTTTCATAATACTGGTCATTGTCATAATTTCATTGACGCTAAACTGGCTTCCCTGCATATTTATAAATTTGGTACCGCAATCTCCGGTCGGAGAATGCGAAGCCGTCCCAACTATTGATAAAGGGCATTTTAAAATTTTGGCTAACGTAGAGATATCCCAGATTGCTACCGGAACACTATCCGGCAAAACATGGGTAGTTATTCCCATTCCTGCAAAGACCTGGCTCATAACCGATTCGAAAATTTTACTGTGGACACGAACCTCATGCCCGATAAGAACATTAAGGGACTCATCGGAGCTTTTTTGGTATTTTATTTTTATCATCATCCCTAAAGCTAGCGCGGTTAAGAAATGTTCATAAGTGTTTCTCATCTTCCTGGTATCATGAGGAGTGTTGAAATTTGTCTCGCCTCTTGTTCCAGCTAAAAATAAATGCGATTTTTGGAATATTTCCCCGATTGACACATCAAAATTCCTTCCTAGAGGATTTTTATCCGCATCATACTTTCCAAACATCTCCTCCCAAAAAGGGATAGCTAATACTTGGGTACCATCAGGCAAGGTCTTTATATATTGGGATAGTTCTTCCCCTTTAGCATCAACCGGAATAATCTTCTGGGTACCCCACGGCACTGGATTTTCATCTGCCCTCTTAACAAGCACTTCTCTATAATCATCCAATCCTCTAACCACCGGAGTCTTCAAAACTATCATTCCCGGTATTTTTGAAACATCCTGTGGCAGCATAGAATCTAACATCCGTTTAAAAAATCCCGGGAAATTTTGGCCTTGAATATTCACAATAGGAGAAAGACAATCTTTCTGTTCTGAAGAAGCCAGCAGGTTATTTGCCCCGGCCCAAGCTGTATTTGATATTAAAAAAGACTGGATTATTACTACTGAAACAACCTTAATCCCTGCATTAAATTTTTTATTTAAAAACACGATATACTCCTTTCGTTCTCCCACAAGTTTTTAAATTTACTTTAAAAAGATTACAAAAATTTCAAAAGTATACCATTAAATCGCAATTTTTGCAATAGGCAAAATAAATAATTTTTATTTTATAACTTATTGTAAAAAAAGATGTTTCGTTTATCAAAACAATTAAAAAGACCTTGCTTAAGCTGGAAAGGAAAATTTGCAATAAAAAACCGATTTTTCTTTTAGCTTGAGGCTTGAAGCATGCGGCCTGCAGCTTTATATTAGCAGCATCTTAAGTCTTTTACTTTAAGCTGAATCGTAGAAATTCCGTCCCAGGTATGCAATGAAGGAGAATAGACAATAGAAAAGCCGTCGTCAATATGTGAAATATCCAATCCGTTATTATTATTGCCTAAAGCCTCGCAAGTAGTTTTACCGTCCGTAAGCCAGAATTTAAAACTGCTACCC
This sequence comes from Candidatus Omnitrophota bacterium, assembly GCA_016213925.1. Taxonomy (GTDB): domain Bacteria; phylum Omnitrophota; class Gorgyraeia; order B26-G9; family B26-G9; genus JACQZH01. Next base: position 13,952 of record JACQZH010000057.1, read on the forward strand.
TTGAGCATCTTAGGCTTGCTTTTTATTTGCAGTCCATGCGAAACAAATACCGGCCTTGGATTAGCATTGCCGAAAGGAGCGCACTGCTCAATCTCCAAAATAAGCTTTTCCGATAATGCTCCTAAAGTAACCTCCATATCAATATCAACCACCGGCACCAAGTCTTCCAGGGTAAGGCTCTTATGCGCCATTTCATTAAAAAAACGCTTAAAATCAACAACATTTTTTTCGATAATACTTAAGCCCGCGGCTTTTTCATGGCCGCCGAATTCTTCCAGTAAATGACCGCATTTTGACAATGTATCAAAAAGGTGGAAATTACGCACAGACCGGCCTGACCCCTTGCCGACATTATCTTTCATGGAAAT
>JACQZH010000058.1 GCA_016213925.1 Candidatus Omnitrophota bacterium
ATCAAAAGCTAAAAAACGAATAGGATTTAAAAAAATGAAAAGAACGCATACTTGTGCACAGCTTAATTTAAGTGACATACATAAAGAAGTGGTTTTGTCAGGATGGGTTAATTCCAGGCGTGATCATGGCGGATTGGTTTTTATTGATTTGCGTGATAGGGATGGTATTACACAGGTTGTTTTCGACCCGCAGAGCAATTCTAAGACGCATGCTACTGCTCAAGGGTTAAGAAGTGAATTTGTGATTGGAGTAAAAGGCATAGTACGTCAAAGGCCGCAAGGCACGGAAAATCCAAAACTTCCAACGGGAAAAGTAGAAATAGTTGCTGATGAATTGGTGATTTATAATAAATCTGAAGTTCCTCCTTTTGAAATAAATGACGATAAAGAAATAGGAGAAGAATTAAGGCTTGCCTATAGGTTTTTGGACTTACGCCGGCTAAATATGAAAAAAAATATTATGCTGCGTTCTAAAGTTTTTAAGATCATTCGTAATTTTCTTGACCAAGAAGGTTTTGTCGAGATAGAAACGCCGATACTTACGAAAAGTACTCCTGAAGGCGCACGTGATTATTTAGTGCCCAGCCGCTTGAACCCAGGGATGTTTTATGCTTTGCCTCAATCCCCGCAGCTTTTTAAGCAAATTTTAATGGTTTCCGGTTTTGACAAATATTATCAGATAGCGAAATGTTTTCGTGATGAAGATTTAAGAAAAGATAGGCAGCCTGAATTTACTCAACTTGATATAGAAATGTCTTTTGTTGACGAGGAGGATATTTTTTCTTTAATTGAACGGATATTTTTTAAAATATTCCAAGATGCTTTAAATATAACTCTTCAGGTTCCTTTCCCTAGGATTACGCATGAGCAGGCAATGAGGTTATATGGCTCTGATAAGCCTGATAGGCGTTACGGTATGGAGTTAGCTAATCTTGATGAATTGGTTAAAGATAGTGAATTCCTTGTTTTTAAAAGGGTTTTAGAAGCTCGTGGCTCTGTTTTTGGGATCAAGGTTGATGGAGGAGCAGAGTTGTCTTTAAAGGTTATGGATGATTTGACCCAGCAGGCGGTTAATAACGGAGCTAAAGGACTTGTGTGGATAAAAGTTTTATCCGGAGATTTTCAGTCGCCGGTTAAAAAGCATTTAGGACCGCAGTTTATGCAAAACCTTGTTAAGAAATTTCAGGCTAAGGAAGGAGATTTATTGCTTATCGTTGCAGATAAGCCCAAAGTAGCTATGAGTGTGCTTGGACAATTGAGGGTAACTTTAGCAGAGATGCTTAACAAAATAAAGCCTGATGAATTTAATTTTTTATGGGTAACTGATTTTCCTCTTTTCCAATATAATGAAGAAGAAAAACGCTGGGATTCCGAACATCATCCGTTTACCGCTCCAAAAGAAGAAGATATGTATTTATTAGGATCCTTGGAAGTTGACCTGGGAAAAGTACGTTCACGCGCATATGATTTGGTTGTTAACGGTACGGAGATAGGCAGCGGAAGCATTCGTATTCATCAACAGCAATTACAAAAAAGAATATTTGCAATATTGGGGATGAACGAAGAAGATATAAAGCTAAAATTCGGGTTTTTGCTTAAAGCTTTCGAGTATGGAGCGCCTCCTCACGGAGGGATAGCTCCGGGGATGGACAGATTGCTGGCGCTAATGAGCGGTAATTCTAGTATCAGGGATGTAATTGCTTTTCCCAAAACACAAAAAGCTTATTGTCCGCTGGCGGGAGCTCCTTCGCAGGTGTCTAATAGGCAGTTGCAAGAACTGCATTTGACAATAAAGGATGAATAGATTATAATATCGTTACTTAAAACTAATATGCGGATCGATTATGGCCATTAAGGCCTGGGAGGTGCCAGAATGAACAAAAAAATAACATGTTTGACTTTATTTATTATTGTATTTACAGGGATTAGCGTCTTAACAAGCGGTTGTGCTAAAAGAGTTAAGATTGAAACTATAGAGAAAGAGCGCATAGATCAAGGGATAAGCGGCAATAGAGGTTTTTTTTCTGGGAATCCTCCTCCTGCGGATGAGACTAAAGAAAAATTTATAAAGAGGGAAATTTATCAGGTGACATTGGATCTTCCTCCTTATCCGGAATGGAAAAATTTTCGTTTTGAACCAACCAATGATAAAGACCTTTGGGGAAATCGCGGTTATGTGTACGGCGGTCCAGGCATGATTGCTCCCCAATTTGAGCCTCAAACTGAGCAGGATTTACAGCAGATAGCCCTTCCGGAAGAGACTGCAATTGAATCAGGAACGCAAGATGCCGAATCTGTAACTGCTGAAGAAAGGCCGGATCAAAAGGTTGAAGAGTCTTATAAAACCTATATTGTTAAGAAAGGTGATACGTTGCAGAAAATTTCCGTGCATTTTTATGGGAGCACGAAAAAATGGAAACAAATCTTTGATTTAAACTCAGATACACTGAAAAATCCTAATAAAATTTATCCTGGCCAGAAAATCAAGATACCTCAATAGAAAATGCATGAGGGGTCAAACCTTAAGCCGATGGAAAAAGTAC
>JACQZH010000050.1 GCA_016213925.1 Candidatus Omnitrophota bacterium
CAAAAATCATAAATCGGCTTTATAACCGGAAACAATACGTTTGTATAAAAAATCTCATTACTAACTTGTAGAATTGTACCCAAAATACCACAACCTAAAAATACCCATAAAACCCAGGGAATATATATCTTTTTTTTGGATAAACTGGCAAATAACGGTATCGCAACTAATAACCCGACATAACGGAAAGCCTTAACTGATAATGCCAATTTAGCCAGGGCTTTCTGCTCCAGAGTAACAGTCAAAAAAGGAATATCCGCGACCGCGACTTTAACTAACCCGGTAAACTGAAGCACAGCTCCGGCCAGCATTCCATATGTCCTGTCATCTATGTTCAGCAATGTCGAAATAAACGGAAGTAAAATAAAAAGGCAATAAAATGCGGTAATAGCGACAGATAATAAGGACACAGATACATCATCCGAGTCGGCATCAATACTTGGAGCCATTATCGTAATTGCCGAAGCCCCGCATATAGCCGACCCAACCGCTGTCAGACAGGTTACTTCTTTTTTCTGTTTAAGTATTTTTCCTAAAAAAAATATTACCAAAATATACGCGGCCATTACCGCAATCAATAATATGACTATGCCCGGCTGCACCTTATAAAATTTAATAAAATTCAAATTCCTTGCGGCGTAAAAAATAATACCTATGGGAATAAATATTTTAGGCGCCAGCTTAAATCCTTTTTGAAAACTAATATTTTCCGGAGAAAACGTACGCGCTATAATGCCTAGTATCAGCGCAATCAATAAAGGATCAGCCATGGCGTTTTGGCTTATAACCTGTATTAGAACTGACAACGCGCCGATACCCAATGCCAGCCCCAGCCCCTGCCAGCTTTCTAATAATATGCTTTTGATATCTTGCGCTTTCATAGCCATATCCCCCTTTTAGGTTAAGATATAATCCCAAAATTTGGGATTATTCAAAGCAAAAAAATTTATTTAACTCCTAAGAGCCAAAACTTGTTCCTATAGAGAGGGCAGAGCAAATCAGCGGATGTTTTTCCGCAACTGTTTTCGGCCCTTTAGCCACTTTTTCCAGAGAAACACTAACAAGTTTATTCCCCTTTACCGCTGCCATATACCCGAATTCGCCTTTTTCAATCATCAGGGCTGCTTTTGTGCCCAGTTGAGTAGCCAGAATACGGTCAAACGCTGTAGGAGAACCTCCCCTTTGCAAATGGCCCATAACAACAGTACGGGTTTCCAGTCCGGTATACTTTTCCAGCTGTTCTCCAAGCATAAACCCTACCCCTCCCAGCCTGGCCTGAATAGTACTTTCCTTAACAAACCTCTGCACGACAACACTGCCGCCTTTCGGCTTTGAACCTTCGCTTAGCACAATAATACTGAAACGTTTTCCCCTTTTATAGCGCTCTTTGACAACCGCCGCGATTACGTCAAGGCCATATGGGATTTCCGGCAAAAGAATAATATCCCCTCCGCCGGCTATTCCGGCATGCAGGGCGATCCATCCCGCGTTACGCCCCATCAGCTCAATTATCATAATCCGGTGGTGTGATTGCGCGGTTGTATGTATACGGTCAATCCCTTCAGTAGCAATAGTCACCGCGGAATTAAAGCCAAAAGTTATATCTGTTCCGCGGATATCGTTATCAATTGTTTTAGGGACACCGACAATCGGGGCTCCGTCCTTATAAAGCTGATACGCTATTGCCAAAGTACCGTCACCGCCGATACACACAAGGCCGTCGATATTAAGTGATTTTATATTCTTAAGCACTTTTTGGGAAATATCTTTCATTTCGGTCTTATCGCCTTTTTTACAGGCATAACGGTAAGGATTAGCGACATTAGAAGTGCCTAATATAGTTCCGCCTAAAGTGAGGATACCGCAAACATCCTGATAAGAAAGCTTCCGGTAATTATTGCGCACAAGGCCTTCATATCCGTCTTTAATCCCGATAATTTCCGCGCCCTGCTCTAAAATAAGCTTTTTAGCCACCGCGCGAATTACGGCATTAAGGCCGGGACAATCGCCTCCGCCGGTAAGAATCCCTATTTTTTTCTTCATCCCAATTTCCCTTTTTTTTTCGCCAAAGCTGTATTTTTCTTAATTATAGCAAAAATTCAAAGCAATTGCACTCTAAAAAACCCTAGCCAAGCAAATTCATCCGGACAAATCGCAATCATGCCTGCTCTGCATATCCCGGATCGCCTGTATCCGTTTTAATACCGGCGGATGGCTGTAAAACAAAAAAACTTTTAAGGGATGCGGGGTTAAATTCGAAAGATTATTCACGCTAAGTTTTTTTAAAGCGTTAATGAACGCCTGCGGCTTCTTATATGTTGTTACGCTAAAATTATCCGCCTCATACTCATGTTTTCTTGAAATAACATTAGCCGCTATAGAAAAAATCATGTTGATCGGAGCGTATAAAAACCCAAAAAAAACCAGGCCGGCATAAATAGACACTTCCCGCATTTTAAAAGCCTCGAATAATCCCCGGTTATTAAGAAAAAACGACATTACAAGAAACATCAAGCCGGTTGTCAATATCGAAACACCTATATGTTTTAAAACATGCTTCTTTTTGTAATGGCCGATCTCATGGGCAAGCACAGATACCAGCTCATCAACATTGTGATTATCAATAAGCGTATCAAACAAAGCTATCCTCCTGAACCTGCCGAACCCGGTAAAAAAAGCGTTTGATTTTGTCGAACGTTTCGAACCGTCCATGGTAAAAATCCCCTGCAAAGCAAAATTCTGGCCGGCGGCATAATTTTCCAGCGTCCGTTTTAACTCTCCCTCGGCAAGCGGAAAAAACTTATTAAAAAGCGGTAAGAAAACTACCGGAGCAATGAAAAGCAACAATAATTCAAAAAGGCTTACCGCTATCCAGCAATATAGCCAGGCCAATCCGCCTGCTCTTTCAAAAAACCAGAGTATCCCGGCAAAAGCGGCGCCGCCGATCAAAGCGCCCAAAACCAGGCTTTTTAGAATATCTAAAATAAACGTTTTAACAGCCGTGCGGTTAAATCCGAACTTTTCTTCGATGACAAAAGTATTATACGCGGAAAAAGGGATTGCAGCCGCCTGCGCGATAAGCATAAGTACTCCGCAAAAAATAATCCCGGTAAGTATTTTCCCAAAGCCGAACCCGCGGGCAAATTGGTCTACAATATCAAAGCCTCCGGCTAAGATAAAGCAAACCGTAACAACAGTGGAAACGGTTTCTTCGAAAATCCCGAAATTTGTTTTTTCCCGCAAATAATATTGCGCCTTTTTATATTTTTCTTCGTCATAATATCCCTTGAATTCATCCGGAAGAATTACCGCCGCAGCGCGTAAATTTAAAAAATCAACAGTTAAATTCAAAAGATACCGGAAAAAGATAATCGCTAATATTACACCCAAAAACACATTCATTTTTACCCCTGCATTCCGGCTGGTTTCTGGTTTCCCCTACGGGGACTCCATCTCGAAAATTCACCCAAAGGTAATTTTTCGAGGGGACTGGTTACTGGTTACTGGTAACTAGTTACTAGTTGCCTGCCGCTGGCCGTTCATATTCTTTCATAAGCAATTTATATCCCAATCCCCCGGTACCTTCCAGTTTTAAAGGCACTCTGTTAGTGTCTGTACTTATCCAGATTTTTATCCTGTTCGGTTCGCTCTCGAAATAATACGCTTCAAACTTTCCGGCAGGGACATCAACTGTCTCTATAGACTTCAACATAATCTTGTATTTTTGCTGCGGAAGATTCGCTTCAAATGACCATCCGATATTAAGCGCGAAATTATTCCGCACAAAAAACGGAAGTAAAATTGAATTGTGAATCGGCGCGTCTTTTTTTATTATAATCTCTTCGGTTGTAAACCTTTTTTTGGTTATTGTAAGCACAAAGTTCTTTTGGTCATAAACCTCCTGAATCTTTTCCGGCTTTAAAATCTGCGAAACTTTTCGCTCAACCATCAACGGTAAAAATGTTTTAACGTCGCAATAAATTGTTTCCTGGTCATGAAACTGCGCTACCCTAGTTTCAAAACTTATAAGATTAACTGTATCCTCATTTAATTGCGTTTTTTTTAAGTGGTGATAAACCGCCTTTCCCAAACGCACTTTCCCGAGAATAACATCATAAGTGATTTTTTCCCCAACCCGTTTATCTTCACTCTGCTCGGTAACCTGCCGGGTTTTCGGCGAATTTTCGTTGTCCATAAGATTACGCATAAACGGGCCCTGCCAAAAATAAAAAAANAACGGGCCCTGCCAAAAATAAAAAAACGCAAGCACAAGAAACAATAAAAAAAACAGCCTTGTTCTTCTATCCCTTCTTAGCTTTATATGCACCACATTCCCCCGAAATTGTACCAGTTTAGCGTTTAGAAATCTTTCATCTGCTTCCAAAAGCTTAACTATTACCCAAAATTATAATTAAAAAAAATCCTGATTTTAGATTGTAACGGGTGCCGTTTTCCTTTTTTTGTTTAAAAACAAGCACAAAACCGGAAGCGGTAAAAACGCGAGCGCGATAACAATCAATCCTGACAAAACAAAATACGGATTATGCGACTTTAAAAGCGGCATGGCAGCCAACACCGCGTCAATGACAAAATGCGCGATTATAACCGATTCCAATCCATAACGTAAAAACACCATGCCGAATATTATCCCGGCAACCGTCAATTCAATGCCCCTGATATATGCGGGGAAAACCGGATAATTCGAATGCGCAAAGGCCCAGACCAATGCTGGGATTAACACACTTAGCCAGGTTAATTTAAAATACTTTTTAAAAAAAGAAATGGAAAATAACCGGAACATAAACTCCTCGCTTAAAGCCGCGCTAGCCGCGACCGTAAGAGGAAACAGAAAAGGCATGCTCGTACCCAGGATATTAGAATATTCGGCTTCAGGCGGCATCCAGATATTAAAAAACTTTATAGCAATCAGATAAAATGATGTTACGTACCCAAGAAAAACAAAACCTAAAGAATATCCGACAATAAACGGCCGCGCAATCACAATCATGCCAGCCTGTTTATTTTTTATAGCTTCAAGTAAAAACAATTTTGACGCCCAAACCTGGCGAGATAAACATTCGCCGCTATTCCCAAAAAGAAAGATCACAACCCCTATTATCAGGGCGCCGAGCAGCGCGCTTACCAGGGAAATACTTATAAACACCCCTTTGCTCATTGTATCCGGATACGCGGCCCATAATAAAGGGATACTGTTTAAAAAATCCGCCAGGCTCAATCCCATAACAACAATTCCGTAAAACAGCCCGAACTTTATCCGTAAAGAATCTTCTTTAAACTTAATAACGAATATAACCAGCGCCGAAATACCTAAAGCAAACATGCAGATGATCGTCAATAGTGAAAGCACCTGTCCGAAAGAAAGCTCTTTTTGCAATTGCCGTATAAATTCCTCCGGGACATCAAGATACCTGTTAAAAGAACCCAGGGTATCGCCGCAAACTGAAATACTAAGCCGTAAATGCGCTTGATCTATAGAATAATCTTTTTTTTCCCAGGTAAAATAATGGTCGGTCCTGTTCCTCTGCTGTTTTTGAGTATTTTCCTTTAACTCATAATCCTGCAGGTTTATTCCCTGTAAAACAACCTTTTCTTTTGCAATAACCAGCGCTTCGTCTGCATTCAAATTCGCTCCTTCGGCATCCTCAAGCAAAGAATGCTCAAAGCCTATAATCTCTCCGGTTGCAGGGTCAACCGCGCAATAAAGCCCTTCCTTTTGCAGTTCTTTAAACCAGCGCAAACTCCAGAACCAAACCGGAACCTCTTTTTTTATAACTTCGTTGGCCTTTTTTATGCCCAGCTTCTTTTGCAAAAAAACGCTGGCAGTATAATCCGAATCAAAAAGGATCGTTCTGTCAAAATCTTTAACAGCGACTCCTTGCGCTTTTATGAACTCCATTGCTTTGGATAAAACCTCTGTTTTATCCAAACGGATATCTATCGAAGCGATCGGAAACGCGTGATTAAAAAATAGAAGAAAAATTGTTAAGCCGGCAACCGCTGTTAACAACCAAAGTAATAATTCTTTCTTATTTCCCATAATTGAATATACTATTTGCGCAAAGACCTGTCTTCGGGAAACTGAGTATTAAAAATACCCCAATAAAGGCCGATCTCTTTAGCGACACTGACGAACTTATCAAAATCAACAGGTTTTTGTATAAAACTATTACAGCCTAATCCGTAACTTTTAATTATATCCTCATCTTTTCTTGAAATTGTCAGCATTATTACCGGAATATATTTTAAAGATTTGTCCGTTTTTATCGTTTTTAATACTTCTATCCCGTTTATCTTCGGCATATTAATATCCAGCAATATCAGGCCCGGAGCAGGAGCCTTTAAGCCATCTTCATATTCACCCTGATGCAAAAGAAAGTCGAGCGCTTCTTTACCGTCCCGCACGATGTAAAGCCGGTTTATTACTTTGGCCTGCTGGAACGCTCTTTTGGTTATTTCAACATCATCCGGGTTATCTTCCGCGAGTAAAATATTGACCGTGTTATTTCCTAAAGCCATAATACACCTCTTATTCTATTGAACCTTAATATAAATATATCCGATACTGTATAAGAATCCCGCTTAATTTATTATAACAATTATAACATAAGCCCATGAGGCGAACATACTATAAAACTGTTTCAGGCTGTGTGTTCTTTTTCGGCAATGTAAAATAAAATATCGTTCCTTTGCCAGGCTGGGACTCAAGCCAGACCTCTCCCTTATGCATCTCAATTATTTTTTTAACTATACTTAATCCGACGCCAGTACCTTCATAATCTTCCCTGCGGCCAAGCCGTTCGAATATTTTAAATATTTTTTCAAAATATTCTTTTTCTATCCCCGGGCCGTTATCCCTGATAAAAAATTCATACCTATCATTTTTTTCGTTTACCCCTATTTCCAGATACGGAATATCCTTATCGGAAAACTTAATCGCGTTTGAAATAAGATTCGCGAACACTTCCGTAATTCTCACCCTGTCGCAAAAAACTACCGGTAGGTTATCCGCGATCACTACCCCGGCATTCTTTTGCCGGATCAGATACTCAAACCTCAAAATAACATCATTGACAACGTCTCTGATATTAACATCTTTAAGCAAGTTATAATCATAGCCGATGCTAGATACCTCAAGGATATCTTCGATCAACTGCTGCATTCTAAGCGCGTTGGCTTCTATTCTTTCCAGATAATATTTGCCTTTCCCCTCCAGGCTTTCGCTGTAATCTGTTTCAACAAATCTGGCAAAAGCATAAATCGCGCGCAAAGGCTCTTTCAAATCGTGGGATACGATATAACAGAAATTATCCAACTCTTTATTCTTTAATTTTAAACTCCTCATTAAATCCTGCATCTTTGCCTCGGCAAGCTTGCGTTCCGTTATATTGATTGAATATTCGATCATTTTTACCACGTTATCATTTTCGTCAAATATCGGGTCCCCATAGACTTCTACAAAACTCTGGTCGCCTTTAGAATCATAATGGACATGTTCGAACATCACAGATCTTTTTTCTTTTAGCACCGTCCTTAAAAGACACCTTTCAGTTTCGCCTTCGCAAGGGCTCTGCCGGTTATGCGTAAATTCATAACAATGCCCGCCTAAGGTAACTCCTTTTTTAATCGCCGCAGCATTAAGAAGCTCCACAGCATAATCTTTATTTACAACATAAAAAGGATACTTGAATGAATTTATTGTGCTGTGCAAAAAATTATTCTGTTCTTTAAGCGCCATATCCGCTTCTTCACGTTTTTTAATTTCTTTTAAAAGCAGCTCTCGTGAAACAGTAATCTTTTGAAGATTTTCCGTCATTCTGTTGAAAGAATCAGCCAATCTGCCGAACTCCTTAAGGTTAACCGTATCAATTTTTGTATCCAGATTTCCCTTGGCAACAGCTTCAACCGCGTTACTAAACTTTTTTATCGGAGAAATGAATATTTTTGAAAAAAGCCAGGCTAACACAAGCACCCCAAGCAGGATCAGGATTAAAAATCCGCTCATTTGAGAAAGGAGTTCTCTGGCAAGATGATTAACCTGCTCAAGCACCTCAGTTGTAGCGCCTATTTTTTCTAGGCTTATCAGTTCATTTTTGAGCGTTTTAATCAAGGCTATATAAATAAATATGCTCCAAATGACAATGCCTAAGAAAAAAATTATTACAAAATTATTTTTAATGCTTGAATGAATTGAATTTTGATTATTTGTCATAAAAACTCTTCCGGCAGCTACTGGGATTAAACTCTCCGGATCTGTATATCAGGAAACTTTATTGGTCAGAATCAATTATTTTTTCAGGTCTTTAAGAATTTGTTCGCACAACTGCCTGACTTCACGCGCTGCTTTTTTCGTCAAAATCAGGTAAAAATTTCCCACGATTTTTTCTATCGGCTCCTCGAATATAGCGTCAACAAGCAACACCTGATTATCTTTCATTTCATGCGAAGAAAAAACCGTTATGTTTAATATCTCGCGCATCGTCCCAGAAATAAGCGAAGGCACCCCCAGTAAAACTATACGTTTAAACATCATTCCCATGGCATTGACATAAGCGCTGGATACCATGCTTCCCACCTCTTTTATCAACGACATTCCCATCTCTGTCATCAGCCCTGATCTTTTCTCATCTGTTTTTAATTTATACGAAATGCTGTTAAGCTTAAACGCGTCTTTTTCATCCAAGATAAAGATTACTTTTCCGCTTAATCCTGTTATAATTTCCGAATAAACCGCGACTCCAACCTTATCAAAATCTATCTTTTGCTCAATGGCCTCAGCGGAAATCATTTCAGTTTTGGGGACTTTAAGCATGATTTTCCGTTTTAATATTTCCGAAAGAGCGATACTGCCGTGTGCCGCAGAAATACTGCCTATTTCCCGTAAAACATCCAATTTATCGATCATTGATTCCCCCTTCGAGTTGCTTAACTTTCATACCTTATTTACAAATGACTCATAAAACTACTTTTATATTGTATAATTTTTTGGTAAAAATGTCTAGAAAAGATATACTTTCTTTCTTAGTCTCTGTAAGCTGTTTATTCCGTCTGCAAACGATAGAAAGCACAGTATTTTATCCCAAAATTTGCAGTAGGAATCATTTTGAGACGAAAGCTATCTGCACGAAAAAGTGCGGGCAAATTTCGGGATTACCTCGATCCCCTGCAATTCAAAGAATTGCGAGGACTTTATCCCGGAAATTCAAGGAATTTCCGGGGCAAACACGAGCAGGCTCGGTCGACCCTACGGGCAAATTTTGCTATTGCCTGTCTGCCAGCCAGGCAGGCAGGCAAAATTTGGGTTTATCCAACTTTTTCTCTTCAAACTCTAAACGATAAATTCTAAACCCTAAATAAACCATAAACCTAAAAACATAAACTCAAAACTATATATTTTAGTTTTTAAATATTATTGTTTAAGATTTTTAATTTTATCCATTTGTATTTGTTTAGAGTTTAGAGTTTAGAGTTTAAGATTTAAAGATGAATTTTTTTTAAATCGCCTGGCTAAGAGGATCATCAAAAATAGGAATCTTTTTACGCCGGAAAGGAGGGATAAATATTGTCCCGCCGATTATCAATGCAGCCCGGGAATTATCAGCTTTGCTCACATGATCTTTTTTAAAGTCATTAACCTTTGCAAAAATATCCGGATATGTATCGAGAACCTTGATAACAGCATTAAAATATACCCAACACCTTGAAAAATATATATCCGATTCAAAAGTCTTATCCAAAAATCCGATTTTTTGCCTGGGATCATAAAATTTCATTTTCTTAACATTCTCCGCTCCAGATATACGCGGAAGCGGCCCGTACTTTTTCATTAGATATTTAAACTTCTGCGGTCCGCCGTTGAAAGTTATAAATAGAACAGAAGAAGTGTAAGAGTATTTTTCATCGGATTCTGCTCGCTCGAAAAATCCCCAACTGCCTTTTTCTTCCATATAAACAAGCTTATATTTATCGAAAAAAGGAATTATAAAACGCATGTAATGATAATACGCTATTGCTGCGCCTGCCCTTCTTCCAGATAGCCCCTTTCCCAACTTTAAAACATCTATTTGACCTGCTTTAAGCAAACGCATCATTACTTTGGCAATTTCATTGTTTTTATTTTTCTTAAGCCATAAATTAATCCTCTCTGCTTCCTTTGGAACTACCTGCATCGGGCCTCTGGCGCCAGCCCTGGAAACCTTTTTATCGTCAAGATCTGTTTCCGCGAGGTCTATCGCAATCAGCAACTCGACTGGAAAACCCGTTGGTTTTAAGACCTGGAATATTTCCTTGTATGTATTTTGCACTTGCGGATCGGAAAGAAAAACCGCAGCGTTATCATAAGCATCTTCAGGTGTTAATTTGCTTTTGCGTTTAACTGCGCTATTACTATTCTTTTTCCCGGAGCGGGATTTTTCAAGTTTTTCTCTTTGAGGTTCAATAACTTTTGAAGAGCCTTCTTTTTCACCAGTAACTTTAGGAGCCGCAGCAGTATTATTTTTTTCCGGAGCAGAAATCCCTGCCGGCTGGCGCGTTGACAAAACAGAATCAATCATTTTTATAAACCCGATATTAATTCCTAAAGTAATCGCAATCACCGCAGCAAAAAAACCTTTATTCTTGAAAAACGCTTTTATATTGACCGGTTCTTTTCCTGAAAAATTAATTTTCCGTCCGCTAAAAACAGAATAAAGCTTCTTGGCAATAAATCCGGCTGTTGCCCATACTACCTTTTCTACAAAAAACAAGCTTTTAACCAAAAAATACGCGATACTAACAACCAGTTTAACCGCTAATCGGGCATTGCTTATTTTTGTCCGGCGGAAGCGGTTATCTGGTGTTCTGCGGCCTGACTTATAATTACGATTGTTAAAACCTGCTCCGATTTGAGAACTTAGAATCAGGCCGGAATTTATAAATTCCGAAGATACAGAAGCATCCTGGACATTCATATAATTAAAGGCCGCGAAAATCCCGGCTGCTGCTGCTAAAATAAGCACATTCGCAATTTCACTTTGATTTTCTAAAATTATATCCTTAATACGGCCGGATAATCTTCCTTGAACATAAAACGCATCCTGAAGCTTTGACTCAAGCACATTCAGCTGCGGCGCTAATGTCGCAGAATCCCGGGATGTTAATAAAGTCTGCCCGTAATTAATTTCAGCAGCCTGAATATCAAGCATTAACACACTTGCCAAAAAGCATTGTATGAGCAAAAATACTACTGCCCTACTTAAAAATCTTTTGTGAATTTTCGGCAATATCACCTTAATTTTTCTCCTAAAACATTAGACTTCCATTATTTTAACTTATTTATTTGCAGCATGTTATAAAACATGAGCCTTGCGTGTACATTTTTATAAACTATTAAATAAGTATACCATAAAAAATCTCTTTCCGCAATAACGCTTCCTGGGCCCGAATTGACTCACATAAAATGTTACCGAAAGAAAATTTCAAAGTATTTGTTCATATCGAGGATTTTTTTAAGGCCTGAAGAAATTTAAAACTTAGCGGTTCTTAGGCGGGAGGTAGTTCCTGGAATATTTGTTCTTCCTGCTGTTTTTGGATGGATTCAAGATATGCGATGGCCTCGTCGATTAAACTATTGGAAAGTTTAGCAAAAGTATCTCTTGGATTTATTCTGGCTTTTATATCTTTCAACACTGGAATTAATTCAGGATTTCCAATATCTTTAATCATGCCAATCGATCCATTAACATCAGCATCAAATTTTTCAGCTAACTTGATAACATAAGGCAATGCACCTTCGTATCTCATTTGAGATAAAGTTATAAGCGCATCAATATAATCCTGATGATCTTCTCCTTTTTGCACTATTTCCATTAAGGATGCTACCGTTGTTGGATCATTTATAGATGCTAATGCCCAAAAAGCTATTTTTCTTTTCTCGTTATTTCTTGAACGTAATAATTTTAAAAATAAAGGGATAGCTTCTCTTTCCTTCCTTTCCACTAGAACATCTAAAGCAAGGCTTGACTGTAGACTAAATATTTCATAGAAAATATTATCTGCTTTATTAATTAAATCTTTAGACGGGAGTTCTCGTAATTTAAATCTAATACTTTCAAAATGATCAGGTCCTTGAAAAGACAAAAGAAAATGATAAATCTTAGATGCTACGAACAAAAGAGCAACCAATATACCTATAAGAACTAATAATATTATTATTTTTTTCTTCATAGTTCACTTTTTAGAGCCTGGATATAAAGATCATCCAAGCTAATATTTACAAATTTATCTTTCTCGTTTTTCCTAATAGTATAAGTACTTTTATTATCTAGTGCTTTATCTACTCCAAGTCCATGATTTTTAACCATATTTATTTTGCTCATTTCCGATCCCTGCTCTATTCTAACATAAGTATACTTACCCTTAGAATTCCTGCTATAATCATTATACGCATTATCGGAAATTCTATTCAATCCTCCTAAAATAGCAAATTCCAGCTTGCTAAACCCTAATAAAACAGCCTCTCTTATTACTGTGTTTGGATGAAGCAACCCCTTACCTCTGTACGGTAAATCTCCCTTAACATCTACTATTATAACATTTTCTTGGCTTAATCCTACTTTCTTTATCCACGATTCAAGTTCGCTTCTCTTTACTTGAGGAGAAATTAACATGACTTTTTCTGTCGTTATATTTGATTTAATTAAAACACCTGCCCCTGCGCTATGTGTCAGCGTAAACGAACAGTTAATCTCTTGTTCTAAACTTCGCACTAATTCGTCTAACTTCGTTCCATTATCATTGATTCCCGCCAAGGAAATACCTTTTACCCCTTCTTTCACGCATTCTTCATATTGTTTCGCGGCAAATAAATTTGCTTTATCCCACCGCATATCAGCAATTTTACATGCTGTAAAAACATCCCACACGCCAATAAGAAATTTTTCACTATCAAAAACATTTAAATAATCCAAATCTTGATCAACTAACGCTGTATTCTCTGAAGTTTTTTCGTACCTAGCCATTGGATTTTCTTTACCCATAAATTCTTTAAATCCTTCTGCCATATATTGTAATGCGTCTGTCATATATTGCAATGCGGGTGAAATAATTTCTATTGATTCCCTCACTAATGGAAGTTTTATTATCCCATAATTAAAATCACCTTTAATTCCCCCCTTTGCCAACGCGCCTAAAGCAGGAACTGCTATGCATAAAGCTTCTACTCCTAATTGCCAAACGTCAGGCCGCAATTTCAAACCCGCTTTAGAAGCAGGTACTGTCTTATCATTTCTTAGATCTGTAGATTCCGGTTCGTTTGCGTTTACGCCTTGCCCGCCTATTAGAGCATTTATTTCACGATTATCTGCCGGCCGCGTTTGATTATTATCGCGCTGATACATTCTATTTACCAAGTCCGGGGTTAACGTATTTACTAATGGAACCATTGCCGGCAAATCCTGTAAAAATAATTTTATATCAATAGCAGCCG
>JACQZH010000049.1 GCA_016213925.1 Candidatus Omnitrophota bacterium
TAGCCGGCTAAACTAAGATTTTTGCCGTAAAAATTGCTCCTTGAAAATAAATATGCTTTATTTGCTTCTTATTTAATTTTTCTGATACTTTTTTCTGGAAAATCAGGGCTTTTCAGACGGTATCACTGCCAAAATGATCCGGTAAATTTGATTGATGCGTAAGGTGAAGGGAAGGTAGGTAATCAAGGTTAAACTGAATAGAGGGATGATAATTGAAAAGGAAAAAGGGATTTTGAAGAAATTATTAAACATCAATTAATCGAATGTCCCCCTTTTCGTCCACTTTTCGTCCCCAAAATTTTAGTGGCGAATTCCTATTACAAATTCAGGTTTAATTATTACTTATAGTTCCATTAGTATATGTGATTCCATTACTATAACCTATGTTACTCCACATTTCTGCGGCATTTTTAGCTTTAACGCTAAAGTAATAGGTCATACCGTTTTTTAAAGATAAACCTGTGGCAGTAACAGAGGTATATTTGCCTCTGGATGTCCAATTTTTAATAATAATAACACCTGTGCCTGTGGGCGCATTTTGTGTTATCCGGTATTGATATTCAATAATCTCAGATTGTGCATCTTGAGAACTCCAATTAGCGGTAAGATTTGTTGCGTTTGTTGTATATGTTCCTGCATCACTGACAACAGGGAGGGATGGAGGAGTTGTGTCAACTTTGATACCTTTGCCGTAACCTGTGGTGCTCCAAAGCCCTACCCTATTCTTAGCTTTGACTGCAAAGTAATATGTCCTGTTATTAATTAACGTTAAGCCTGACGCAGTCACAGAGGCCGTTGTGCCGGTGGAAGTCCATGCTTTAACTACTATGCCTGTTATTGAGTCTTGGGTGATTTGATATTTGTATTCTGATATCCCTGATTCAGGGTCTGATGACGTCCATGAGGCAGAAAGCTGATCGGTAATAGGCGTGTATGCTTCTTTATATGTAACAACCGGGATTATAGGAGGAGTGGAATCAAAATTGGTCCCATAGGAATAACCAATAGTGCTCCAAAGTCCAGCGCTATTCTTTGCTTTGACGCCGAAATAATAAGTTTTGCCATTCGTCAAAATAAGCCCCTGCGCTGACGCTTGGTTTAATGTGCCTGTAGATGTCCAAGATTTTACGACTATCCCTGTGGTTGAATCCTGAGTGATCTGGTATTGGTATTCGGCAATGCCGGATTCTTGGTCTGAAGAAGACCAAATAGCCAAAAGGTCTTCCCCTTTGGTTGCAGAGTCAATGGCTGTGACGTTGGGGGTTGTAGGAGCCGTGGTATCAACCTTGATGCCGTCGGAAAAACCAATAACGCTCCAGAGGCTTGCGCCACTCTTGGCCTTAACGCTGAAGTAGTAAGTCTTGCCGCTCAGTAAACTCAATGCCCCTGCTGTCACATAAGTCGCTGTGCCTGTCAAAGTCCAAGCCTTGATAACTGCACCAGCGGTTGAATCTTGGGTGATTTGGTATTGGTACTCGGCGATGCCGGATTCAGGATCTGTAGAAGTCCAATTCGCCGTAAGAGTTGTTGTGCTTGTTGTGTATTCGCCTGTATCTGTAACAATAGGGGGTGTGGGAGGGGGGGGATCACCCATGTTCAATTTATAACAACCTGTATGTTGCAAATCGCGCCCCATAAAAGGCCATGGCATATTTTTATTGTTTGCCATACCGTTAGTATCCCATAAAAAAACTCTTCCAGCTTCTGATATGGCAGCAATTTCTATCATACCATCTCCATCCAAATCGCCTGCAGCAGCTGACCCTCCAAAAGGACTACCTAAAATATATCTTGATAAATGTTCTATTTTATTGCCATTGTTATCAAAAATAGCCATCTGTCCTGAATATTCGGTTGTATAAACTCTATGTGTTAATGTTGCTATATCCAAAAAATCATCTCCGTTAATTTCTACAACAAGTGGGGCTTCGTGAAGTAGAAAACCTGCTTCTCCGGTACTAATAAGCTGACCGTTAGCTTTATAGATATACACATTTGAGCCCGAAGAAGAACCTTTGACAGAAGCGATAATTTCCGGAAGTCCGTCATTATCTACATCAGCCAAAGCAAAACCACTAACTCCAGCATAGGAACGCACATTATATTTAGGCCAACCTTGAGCCATTTCGCCATTATGGTGTCGAACGTATATGCGACATTCACTTTGATTATACCTTGATTCTGTTACAATTTCTAAATCACCATCTCCATCGATATCGCCTATTTTTGGCGCTGTTACAGATGGAGCACCAAGCTGGGGCGTAACGAGCTCGATGGGTTGAGGCCAACCTTGAACTATTTCTCCATCATGATGAAATGCGTATATGTTTCCCATATTTGGTTGAATGATGTTATTTTCTTGGATTACAATTTCAAGATCCCCGTCATTGTCAATATCACCGACAGCTGGAGAATCACGAGTAATACAAGTTATCCGGTTGTAAGTATTTGGGTCGGTATCATCCACAAGTTGCTTAGGCCAGCCGGATAAATTAGAGCCATCTCTGTTAAAAATATAAATTGTTTCAGGGGTACCCGCTACTATTATTTCCAGTTGGCCATCATTATTTATGTCCGCTATTACCGGAGAAGCTACTGTCGTTCCAACGGAATAGAACCACCAGCGGCCTGTACTCACCGGCCAGCCAGGGAGAAGAATACCATCTTTATTGTATACGTAAACAGCTACACCGTCTCGTATAACGATTTCTTGGTTTCCATCTTGATCAATATCTGCTATAGCAGGACTAATTTCTCCTGTTACGATAGTGCTGATATTCTTTTGAGTAAAAACAGGCCATCCAGGCCTACACGCACCATCCTTATTGAGAACATAGACACCCCCAGACATACAAGTAACAATTAATTCTTTTTCACCATCATTATCTAAGTCGGAAATGACGGGTGAAGATAAGCTCTTGCCAGTTGTACAATACGGCCAACCAGGATGCAATAAACGATCTACGGAATATGCTGATGAATAAACGGTCTTCGAAAAACCACTTTTGTAAAAAACAGTCAAGCGAAAAATAAAAAACCCTTCGCCTACAGAAGTTGTATCCAATGTCCCGAATAAATTGTCAGTCACTGGGCTTGCGCCGTTATTTGTTAAGGTGACATCCGTTGAAGAAAACGTTGCTGGAGTATTAATAAGATCTGTCTTGGCCCATTCAACCGTATAATAATTAAAATCAGGCCCATAAGCTGAACCATAGATAGACACAATAGATCCGTTGTTAGCTATATTTCCGATATCTGCCAGACTATTTAAATCAACTTGCAATGTTTTGAGGGCGTTTATCCTTCCTTTTCCTATCGAGAGAAATGAAATTATTGGATCCGTTTCTCGTCTTATCGCTTGTTTTACTTGTGCATTTGAGAAAGAACTGTTTTTTGATAAAAGCAATGCAGTTACCCCTGCTACATGCGGACAGGCCATGGAAGTTCCAGCAAGTCTTAAATAATTAGTCCTTACGATATAACTATTGAAGCCGGAATTATGACTGGCGGCTAATAAAGAAAGGATATTATTTACATTACCACTCATTCCTCCTCCGGGAGCTGCCACATCTATTTCTGCACCGTAATTGGAGAAATAGCATTTTTGATCATTCTGATCTGATGCAGCTACTGTGATGACTTTAGGGTAATTCGCAGGAGAATAATAAGCCACATCATCATTATAATTGCCTGCGGCAAATACTACAACGCATCCTTTTGCATAAGCATACTCAATGGCACTCTCAACAAGCGGATTAGAAGGATTGCGGCTGCTCGGACCCCACGAATTGCTCAACACATCCGCGCCCATATCCGCGGCATATCTGATGGCATCGGCGCAAACGCTGTCATAGGGGTTGGGAAAAATCTTAACCGGCATGATTTTCGCTTTAGGAGCAACACCGATGATACCTATATTATTATTACCAATGGCGGCAATGGTGCCTGCGCAGTGAGTCCCGTGGCCGTAGTAATCAATCGGGTCGTTGTCGGCCATCATTGAGGAGTCATCTCCGCTAAAATCCCATCCTCTAATATCATCTATCATGCCATTATTGTCATCATCAATGTTATTATTTGGTATTTCAGCTGGGTTTGCCCAGATATTAGCCGCGATATCTTCATGGTTATAGTCAACACCTGTGTCAATAACAGCGACAACCACGCCTTCTCCTTGAGAGATGTCCCAGGCTTGAGAGGCATTGATCTTCTTTAATCCCCAGAGGTCATCATAGTTTTGGCCCCAGGAATTGGATGAAGAGTAGTAGGGGTCATTGGGAACCATGCAGATTTCATTTATACGGTTAAATTGAACGTATTCAATGGCAGGATTAGATTTATATTCTTCTGCCATGATTGAAATGTCGTTCCCGCTATCAGTATTTAAAAGAAAGATATTATCAAGATCCGGCTCAATCGCGCCTTTAGGCGCGCGTTTTTGTCTTTCTTCTAAATGAGCGATAAATTTTTCCTGGGCGTTTATCGCATCCGAGAGTTCTTTTTTTTCTTTTACTGCTATCGCTTGAACATGTTTTTCTTTGAGCTGTTTTAAGACATCTTTTGGGGAGGGGGATTTTTTGAAAATTTTTTCTTTTGAATGTACGTTATATTTGGTATTCAAATCTTTAATGTCATCTAAGGTTTTTCCTTCTTTGAGCTTGATAATAAGCTGTCCCGGCGCGTATTCTGGCTCTGGGGAATTATTTGAGTCAGCCGTGTTTTGCGGCATTCCTTTGCGCTGATGCCTATCAGGTGCAAGGGATGACGGAGAGTTATCCTCTGCTGCTTTTTCCTTAACCAAGGCAAAAGCGCTGACGGTAAAAATAGAACTGACAATAACCGTTCCAATAACAAAAAACAATATAAATTTTTTCATCTCAATTTCTCCTTTTTATTTAAAAAACATTTATTGTAAGAAAAATAAAAAAAACGGGCTGCTGATGTCCTCAGCAGCCCGGCTGTCAATAGCTTATAGTCCTGATTCCGTTATCGGTACGCCCGGCGATCATAACCTAAGCCTTAGACCCGTAGCTTTGCTGTGATTGAGCCTTTGACTTTGACTCAACCACAGGCAAGTGAGATTTTTTCCCTCTTGCCGTCGTCCGGTTTCCCGGATTTTGCCTCCGCCATACTGTATAGGCGGACCCGCTGAAAGCGGGTTTTCGGATATTAAAATGTTTTTAAATCCACTTAAGTATATTATATCACGAAAATTATGATTTTTCAAGACAGGATGGGATTATTTAAATTGGTTCATTCTTAAATGAATTGAAAGAATTGATATAACGCATTGAAGGGCATGAGGAAATAAAAAAGCATCGATTACCAAAGAAAACCTGATAAAGTTTGGTTGAGACCGAACAATCAGGAGGCAATCGATAAACAATTAGTCCACTAAACAGGGGAAGGCCATTGTGATGTGTCCATGGGGGAGAAAATAATGATAAATTGCTCATTTATATTCAGGGGAGAAGGTTGTTGTTACATACTAGATATAGCAGCATATTATCAAGGTAAAGGAATCCGTTTTTGGCAGAAAGGTGATATGATTTCTAAAAAAAATAACTGGGTTGCAAAAGATTCTGGCATAAGTTTTGATGTTTGTAGTTTTAAAATATTTTCTCCAGCAAAACATATTGATTTATTAGAAAAAAAATGGTTTCTTTTTTTAAGATACATAAATAAATTTTGAGTAATTTAAAAAGATGCGGGATAGTGAAACTATGTTTTGATATTGGAATCTTCGAAGAAAATAGAACGATGGTGCAATTGGGATTTAAAAGTAAATTTTTAAAATTAATAGGTGATTTGGGGATAGAGTTAGAAATGACTTGTTACCATTTAGATTTTATTAAAAAAAAGTAACAGCCCTTTTTTTATTTTTTGCCAATTAAATAATTCCGCCTTCGCTTCTATGGGAGCACTCGTAGTAGTTAGTTTCTGTTCGGAAATAGCCCATTAAAAACTGGGCTTGATCCACCCAAAATTATTTTTAGTAGCTTCTAAGGCTGTTTTTGGCTAAAACTAATAAAAAAGTGGATAGATTGTCCGCAGTTAGCAGTCCCCTGTCAACAGTAAATTATGCTTACTCCGGCGACGGCAGAACCGGCTTATGTCAAGCGTTGACAGGGTGTTATTTATATGTTATTATACGACAAAAAGGAAAAGGACATGGCATTTAAAAGACCAGAAGAACAATTAAAACTTATTAGACGGGGAACTGTAGAGATTATTTCCGAGGACGAGCTTATGAAAAAATTGGAAAAATCTTATCAATCAAATACGCCTTTGGTGATTAAGGCTGGTTTTGATCCGAGCGCTCCGGATATACATCTGGGGCATACAGTACTGCTGCGCAAGATGCGTCATTTTCAGCAGCTTGGGCATTGGGTAGTATTTCTTATTGGTGACTTTACAGGGATGATCGGAGACCCTACCGGTAAATCTGAAATCAGAAATCAGCTGACCCGCGAGCAGGTTTTGGAAAATGCCAAAACTTATCAAAAGCAGATTTCGAAAATCCTCGACCCTGAAAAAACCGAGATTGTTTTTAACAGCAGCTGGTTTGAAAAAATGTCTTCATATGATTTTTTGGAACTTACCAGCCATTTGACGGTTGCTCAAATTCTAGCGCGGGATGATTTTAAACAGCGCTATACCCAGGGAAAAGATATTAGCCTTTTGGAATTTATATATCCGCTTTTACAAGGATATGATTCTGTTGAGCTTAAAGCTGATATAGAGCTTGGCGGAACCGACCAGAAATTCAACCTGCTAGTCGGCCGGCAAATGCAGAAAGACTGGGACAGGGAACAGCAGGTAGTTGTTATGATGCCGCTTCTAGAGGGGCTTGACGGCGTGCAAAAGATGAGTAAAAGCTTAAATAATTATGTCGGAGTTAATGACCCGGCTGATGAGATGTACGGAAAATTGATGTCAATTTCTGATGTGTTGATGTTCCGTTATTATGAACTGCTTACCGATGTCCCGTATGAGGAAATCAGTAAGATGAAAAGTGATATTAAGCTGGAGAAGCTGCATCCTAAAAAATGCAAAGAAAAACTTGCCGAAGAAATAACCGCTTTTTATCATGGAAAAGAGGCTGCTGTTACAGCGTCTGCTGTTTTCGCCAGCCGTTTTAGCGGCGGTACTAACTGGGAAGATTCCCAAACTTTTGAGAAAAGAGTTATTCCCTCTGCCCAGTGGGAAAACGGAAAACTTTGGATATGCAAAATGCTGACAGCCTGCGGAGCGTGTAAAAGCAGTTCGGATGCGCGCAGGCTGATTCAACAGAAAGCGGTTATGCTAAACGGAGGAATTGTCAGTGATGTGGCCCTGGAGCTGCCGATTCCTGACAAAGAATACCTTTTAAAAATCGGGAAAAAACAATTTATTAAAATTACCGTGAATGAGTAATTATTCTCACCCATTACAAAAATCAGCGCAATACCTAAAGGGCGTTGGCCCGAAACGCATAGAATCACTCAATAAATTAGGGATCAATACCGTAAAAGATATGCTCTATTATTTCCCCAGGAGATATGAAGACCGCAGTAACTTTAAGAAAATAAATGAAGTAAGCGCCGGCAGCATGGAAACTGTTAGAGGGCGTGTGCTAACAATGGGCCTGCGCAGGCTTAGGGGGAAAAAAACAATATTCCAGCTTGCTCTTGGCGATGATACAGGGATTATTTATGGAATATGGTTTAATCAGCCGTATATGCAGAATGTTTTCAAGGTTGATGAAGAAGTTATTCTTTACGGAAAAGTCGATTATTACAGGAGCTTGCAGATAAATTCTCCGGAATATGAGATCCTGCGCGATGACGATGAGTACGCTACTATTCATACCGCTAGGATAGTCCCGATATATCCGTCTACATATGATCTAAGCCAGCGCTATCTTAGAAGTATTATAAAGCGTTGTGTCGATGAATTTGCCTATTGCTCGGAAGAATTTATTAGCGAAGAAATTCGGCTGCGCAATGGATTGATATCCTTAAAAGATGCGTTGCTTAATATACACTTTCCTTCAAGCGGCCATGATTATGAACAGGCAAAAAAAAGGCTGATTTTTGATGAATTTTTTCTGTTACAGCTGGCATTGGCATTGAAGCGAAAAGATATAAAACATAGTTTGCCTGGTATTGCTTTTGATCTATCGGGTGATTTATTGGCAAAGTTTAAAAAATTATTACCGTTTAAATTAACATCTTCTCAAGAAAAAGTTATAGCTGAAATAGAATCTGATATGGCTTCATCAAAGCCGATGAACCGTTTACTCCAGGGAGATGTCGGCAGCGGTAAGACGATAGTAAGTGTTTGGGCGATCGTGATCTGCGTCCAGAACGGCTATCAAGCGGCATTAATGGCTCCTACAGAAATATTAAGCAGGCAGCACTTCTTAACGCTAACCAACCTGTTTTCCGCTTTGAAGATTAGAGTAGGATTGCTGACAAGCAGCCTAAAGAAAAAAGAAAAAGAAGAGGTTATCTTAAAAGTTAAAACGCAGGAACTGGATGTTATTATCGGAACACATTCTTTAATACAGGATGAGCTTAAGTGTAAAAATCTTGGTTTAGTGATAATCGATGAACAGCATAAGTTTGGAGTTATACAGCGCGCCAAACTTCAGAAAAAGGGCAAAATTCCGGATGTTTTAGTGATGAGCGCTACTCCGATACCGCGGACGCTGGCAATTACTTTATATGGAGACCTTGATGAATCGACTATCCGTGAATTACCGCCAGGCAGGACTCCGGTTAAAACTTATTGGATCAGCGAACGGAAAAGAACAGATTTTTATGAGTTCCTAAGAAAAAAAATCGCGGAAAAAAATCAGGTGTATGTAGTTTATCCTGTGGTTGAGAAATCAAAGGCGCTGGATTTAAAGGCAGCGACGAAAATGTATGAGCACTTTCGCGATTCAATATTCAAAGAATACAGTGTAGGTTTATTACACGGGAGAATGAAGGATAATGAAAAAAAGGATATTATGGATTTATTTAAAAAAGGAGAAATTGATATACTTGTAGCAACAACTGTTATTGAGGTCGGCATTGATGTGCCGAACGCATCGATTATTCTTATCGAACACGCGGAGCGTTTTGGGTTAAGCCAGCTGCATCAATTACGCGGCCGTGTCGGCAGAGGCAGGGCACAAGCTTATTGTGTGCTTCTTTCAGAGGCAGAGTCACAGGATGCGGTAAAGCGCCTTTCGGCGTTGACTAAAACAAACGATGGTTTTAAAATAGCGGAATATGATTTACTTATACGCGGGCCGGGAGAATTTTTTGGAACTAAGCAGCATGGTATGCCGGAACTTAAGATTGGTAATATTATTTCTGATAAAGGCCTGCTTATTACTTCCCGTCAGGAGGCATTTTCTTTTTTAGAAAAGAATCAGGATTTCCTAAATGATTGCAGTAATAATATAGCGGTTGAGCTTATGGAGAAATTTCCTGATTATAAGGGATTTGTCTTGGCCCGTTGACCTTGGAAAGAGAGTTATTTTTGATTGACGTTTATATAAATTTTTGGTATACATATCGTTATATCCCTAAAGCCGGCTAAATCCAAAAATTAGGCTTGAAAGGTATAAAATTCATGTCAAATGAGGTGTTTACCCGTTACTTTTAGGAAGTTTGATGGTAATAAAATCAACGTATATTATTTTTGATTGTTGTTAACTGTCTTTGGCGAGGAGGTAATAAAAAGATGGATAGATATGCAGAGAATGCTATTCGTAATATTGTAATTCTTGCTCATTCAGGAACGGGTAAAACAACGTTTTCGGATTCATTGCTTTATGCCAGCGGACTTGTCTCCAGACAGGGAAATGTTGATGAAGGCACCTCTAACAGCGATTATGACCCGATAGAAATTGCGCACAAAGTATCCATCAACACTTCGTTGCTCTATTGTATCAGCGGAAAGAATAAAATAAATATAATTGATACTCCCGGATACGCGGATTTTATTGTTGAACTGCGTAATGCCGTGCCTGCGGCTGAAACTGGAGTGGTGCTTATTAGCGCTCACGATGGTATTCAAGTTGGGACGCAGCGGGTTTGGAATATATTGGAAAATAAAAATATGCCCCGCGTTATTTTTATTAATAAAATTGATAAAGAAAATTCGGATTTTTTTAAAGCAGTTGAAGATATTCAGGCAGGCTTTGGAAATAAATGCGTGCCGGTTTTTATGCCTTTGGGCAAGGAAGCAGGGTTTAAGGCGGTTGTCAACCTGTTTTCGAAAAACGGATGGGCAGGCCTGTCGGAGGAAGAAAAAGGAAAAGCCGAAAAATTCCGTGAAGCTTTGATTGAGCTTATAGCCGAAGCAAATGATGATTTGATTGAAAAATATCTTAACGGAGAAGAATTAACTCAGGATGAAATAAACGCGGCGTTCAAAAAGTCACTAAGGGAAAATAAAATTACTCCGATATTTTGCGGTAATCCGGTTAACCAGCTGGGAATTAAAGAATTTATTAAAATTGTTGCCGAGTTTTTCCCTGGCCCTGCTGACTGGGAAGAGATAGATGCTTTGGATCCGCAAACTAAAGAGAAAAAAATGGTCAAAACCAAAGCTGACAAACTCTTTTCTGCTTTCGTATTTAAGACAATTTCAGATCCATATGTCGGGCAATTAAGCGTTTTTAAGGTGGTAAGCGGGATGCTTAGTTCAAATACGGATTTTTTAAATATAAATCAGGCATCTGTGGAGCGTTTCGGGCAGTTATATATTTTGCAGGGAAAAGAGCAGATTCCGGTTGACGCGGTCTGTGCAGGTGATATAGGAGCTGTAGCAAAATTAAAGAATACTCATACTGGAGATTCACTCGTTGACGCGAAAAATAAGGTTATTTTCGAAAAGAGCGTGCGTGTTGAGCCGGCAATATCATATTCTTTAAAACCGAAATCACGCCAGGATGAGGAAAAGATTTCTCAAGCTTTGGCAAAAATGACTGTGGAAGATCAGGGAATTAGAATTAGCAGGGATTCGCAAACTAAAGAACTAATTATTTCCGGAATGGGTGATTTGCATTTAGAAATAGCTATTGAACGCCTTAAAACACGCTATCATGTTGATGTTGAGGTTGGTACCCCTAAGGTGCCTTACAAAGAAACTATAAAAAAGAGCACAAAAGTGCACCACAAATATAAAAAGCAATCCGGGGGCAGAGGCCAATACGGAGATGTCTGGCTGGAAATACAGCCGCTTGAAAGAGGGAAGGAATTTGAATTTGAGAATAAAGTTGTTGGCGGAGCTGTTCCCAGGCAGTATATTCCTTCTGTTGAAAAAGGAGTACGTAAGAAGATGAGTGAAGGGGTTGTAGCCGGATATCCTTTGGTTGATATCAAAGTTACGATTTATGATGGATCCTACCATGAGGTAGATTCTTCTGATATGGCTTTTCAAATCGCCGGAGGAATGGCTTTACGTAAAGGGATATTGGAGTCTTCACCTGTGCTTCTTGAGCCGGTTATGGATGTGGAAGTGGTTATTCCGGATGAGTTTATGGGAGCGATTAACGGTGACCTTAGCTCTCGCAGAGGACGTGTTCAGGGTATGGAGCAGACAGGCAGATATGAAAAGATTAAAGCTCAGGTTCCTCTGTCAGAAATGCTGCGTTATGCGACTGACCTGCGTTCAATGACGCAAGGACAGGGGTCGTATTCTATGAGTTTTTCACACTATGAAGAAGTACCTCAAAGAATTGCTGAAAAAATAATTGCTATGGCTAAAGTTGAAGAAGAAGCAGAAGAATAGGGTTTGGTTTCTAAAAAGGTTTTTTACGCGTGGCCTTATGCTTAAGGCAATGTAAATTATATATGGCAAAAATAGCTGTAAATGTCAAAAAGGCATTTACGATTATAGAGATTATTATTGCATTGACGATTTTAGGTATCGGTATTATAACGGTAATGTCTTATATGCCGGTCTCTTTAGATGCGTCAAAACGGGCCGCTGATTTAACCAGCGCTTCTTTAATAGCCCAAGGACTTTTTGAAGAGATTAAAGGCGTCAGCTTTGATGATATTACTAATGCCGACGCTTTTGATACAAGTACTAATTTTAGCAGTCATGCTGATTATCCGGGGTTTGAGTATAAAGTTGAAGTAAATCCGGCGGGTACGGCTAATTCAAAGGAAATAATTATTACTGTGCGTTGGAAATTTCATGGAAAAATATTAACAGAAATATTTCAAACTGGGATAGCAAAATATAATCCTAATTAATTAACCATATAGATAAACTAGGAGTGGAAAATTTATGTCAGGACATTCAAAATGGGCAAGTATAAAACATAAAAAAGCGGCAACTGATGCTAAAAGGGGAAAAGTATTTACAAAATTGATTAAAGAACTTACGGTAGCGGCTCGTTTTGGCGGTGGTAGTCCGGACGCGAATCCCAGGCTGCGTTTGGCGATATTGCGGGCGAAAGATTCGAATATGCCGAAGGATAATATTGAGAAGGCAATAAAAAAGGGCACAGGAGAATTACCCGGCGTGCAGTACGAAGAGGTTACTTATGAAGGATATGGCCCTTCCGGAGTAGCGATCCTCGTAAATGTGCTTACTGATAATAAAAACAGGGCAGCCGCGGAAATCCGTAGTATTTTTACAAAAAAAGGCGGTAATATGGCTGGAGCCGGATCTGTCAGCTGGCAGTTTAGCCAGAAAGGAATGATTATTGTTGATAAGAGTAATTGCAGTGACGAAGATCTTTTGATGTCGATTGTTTTGGAGAAAGGCGCGGAGGATATGCTTGTTCAGGAAGATAACTTTGAAATAACTACCGGGCCTAAAGATTTCGAGGCAGTTAAAAAAGCTGTGGAAGATAATAATATAAAAATAACATCAGCCGAACTTACGATGGTGCCAAGTTCAACTGTAAAAATAGACGATAAGCCTGTCGCGCAGCAGATATTTAATCTTATCAACTCCCTTGAAGATAATGATGATGTCCAAGATGTTTATGCCAATTTTGATATTCCGGATGAAATTTTAAAAGTAATGGAACCTTGATACTTATATGCGTGTTCTTGGAGTTGATCCAGGGCTTTTGTGCACCGGATATGGGATCATAGAGCAAAAATCAGATTCTTCGGTTAATGCGTTTAAAACGTACAACGGGTCTTTGCTATTATTGGAAGCAGGGGTTATCCGCACTAGTTCTCGGGATCAGTTAACTTTTAGGCTGAATAAAATTTATACTGCTTTGCTTGATATCATCAATACTTATCAACCTCAGGTGTTAGTTATGGAGGAGCTTTATTCGCATTACAAAAACCCGCGTACAGCAATTATAATGGCTCATGCCCGAGGAGTTATTTATCTTGCAGCAGCGCAGGCGCGCATTAATGTTGTTGGATATGCGGCAAAAAGGGTCAAGAAAGCAATAACCGGCACGGGAACGGCAAAGAAAATGCAGATTCAAAGAGTAATTAAAGAATTTCTCAGATTGGATAAGGTTCCTAAGCCTAACGATGTTGCGGATGCTTTAGCAATAGCGCTTACATATATACAAATGAGCAGGAGTATATTATGATTTGCAAGATCAAGGGAAAAATTATTCAAAAAAAAGAGCAGTCAATTGTGCTTGAAGTCAATAGTTTGGGTTATGAAGTGCTGGTTCCGTTGGGTATAATCAAGGGGCTACCGGTTTTGGAAGGAACAGCGGAATTTGTAACGTTTCATTATTACCAAACCGATCCGTCAAAAAGTATTCCAATTCTAATTGGCTTTTCTAGTGAAATAGAGAAAGAATTTTTTGAAAAATTCATAACAGTTTCCGGAATCGGGCCTAAAGCTGCTGTGAGGGCGATATCCGAACCGATATCAGAGATCGCTAAGGCAATAGATAGGGCGGACATTTCTTTTTTAAAATCACTTCCGGGTATCGGTACCCAGCGGGCGCGTGAAATTATTGCCAAATTGCAGGGGAAAGTCGGTAAATTTGGATTAATTCAATCGCATGCAGAAGAAAATATAACAGCCGGCGATAAATCGGATATCGGGCAGGAAGCGCTCTCGGTTTTATTGCAGCTAGAGTACAAGCGCCAGGAGGCAGAGCGGATGATTAAATCGGCTCTGGAAAGGAATCAGCAGATTAAGAGTTCGGAGGAACTTTTAAATGAAGTCTATAAACAGAGAACAGCACAGTCATAATAAAAAAGATCCTAAAGATAAAGAGTTTTTACGCGAGCCTTTATTATTAAGCGAGGAAACAGAAGAAGATGTAGTTCTGAACATTTCCTTACGGCCTGTGCAGTTCATTGATTTTATCGGGCAGGATAAAGTAAAAGAAAATCTGCTTATAGGTATCCAGGCGGCAAAATCCCGCAATGAACCTTTAGAACATGTGATCTTTTCCGGCCCTCCCGGCCTTGGAAAAACTACGTTAGCGCATATAATTTCCCATGAAATGGGAACAAAAATAACAACTACATCAGGGCCGGCGATCGAAAGAGCCGGTGACTTGATTGGGATTTTAACTAATTTAGAAAAAGGCGACATATTGTTTATTGATGAAATCCACAGGCTTTCAAAAATAGTAGAGGAATTCCTTTATCCGGCAATGGAAGACTATAAAATTGATTTTGTTATCGACAAGGGGCCGTACGCAAAGACAATAAAATTTAATCTTAAACCGTTCACACTAATAGGCGCTACAACACGCTCAGGATTGCTCACAGCAGCTTTGCGCAGCCGGTTCGGCATGCATTACCATCTTGATTTCTACCCTTGGGAGCAATTAGTAAATATTATAAAAAAGTCAGCGGATGCATTAGGCATGATGATTGATGAAGAGAATGCCGCTTTAATCGCGAAGCGCTCGCGAGGTACTCCCAGGGTTGCTAACCGCCTTTTGCGCAGGGTTCGTGATTATTCCCAAGTAAAGGCAGCAGGGGTTGTAAATAAAAAAGTTGTAACTGATGCGCTTGATTTGCAGGGTATAGATCATTTAGGGCTTGACGATATTGACCGCAGGGTTTTAAACGCTATTTTAGATACTTATAACGGCGGCCCGGTAGGGATAGAGTCGTTAGCCGCTACCTTGAATGAGGAAAGCGATACTATAGTAGATGTAGTCGAACCGTTTTTACTAAAAAGCGGCTTGCTTAAGCGTACTTCGCGCGGCCGTCAGGCAACAGGGCGCGCTTATGAACATTTTGGGAAAAAGAAGCTAGAAAAGCAAAAAGAAATATTTGAAGATGAAAAATAGAAAAATTCTTTTGCATATTTGCTGTGCGCCATGCTTGATTTATCCCTTTGAAAAGCTGACTAAGGATGGTTTCTCTGCAAGAGGATTTTTTTTTAATCCGAATATCCAGCCGGAGGCAGAATACAAGAAACGTGAGAGCACTCTTTTAGAATATGCAAGTCGTATTAATTTTGATGTGGACTTTTCAGGTAGCTATAAAGAAGATGAATTTTTTGCGAATGTTTCGCAAGAACAGCCGAAACCGCTTCGCTGTCGGCAGTGCTGGTATTTTCGGCTAAAAAAAACAGCGGAACACGCGAAACTGATAGGTGTTGATCTTTTTACTACGACTTTACTGGTGAGCCCTTATCAGGATACAGAGTTATTGAAAGCGCAAGGTGAGCTTGTGGCTAAAGAAACAGGGGTTATTTTTTACTTTTATAATTTTAAAGAAGGATATTACGAGGCTGTGCGGATTGCCAAAGAAAAAAAATTATACCGGCAGAATTATTGCGGGTGTTTATTTAGTTTAGAAGAAAGGTGCAAGCCGGCAGGCTGCTATCCTTTTTCAAAAAAAATATAGTTATCATGAATCAATTTGCACAGTTAGGTAAAGTTTTCGTTTTCTTGGGTATAGGCTTTGTTGCTTTCGGCACTTTGATGCTGATTGCTGCAAAATTTAAAACAATAGGGCATTTGCCGGGGGATATTTATATTCAAAAGAAGAACTATACTGTTTATTTTTCCTTAACCACTTCAATTATATTAAGTATAATAATTTCTTTTTTATTTTGGATTTTTTCTAAAAAGTGAAAATTGAACAATTCGATTTCGATCTTCCTAAAGAGCTTATCGCTCAAGTACCAGCCGCTCGCCGTGATGATTCGCGGCTTTTGATTGTCGAACGTTCAAGTGGTACTATAACCTGCGCTAGTTTCAAGGATATCGTTAGTATCCTAAAACCAGGTGATGCTATTGTGTTAAATGATACACGTGTACGCCCTGCGCGGCTGATAGGTAAAGCAGGGCAAAGTCATGTTGATATCCTGCTTGTCGAGCGGATGGGGAAAAATCTTTACCTTATTAAAGCTAAACCTGGAAAAAAAATTAAGCAGGGAACGCGTATTGATTTTGGGGATAATTTCTCTCATGCATATTGCAAGGTTGATGATACCTCTGGGCAAAGAAAAAAGATTCTGGAGTTTGATAGTGCCGATGATATTGAAAACAATCTTAATAAAATAGGTTTGATGCCTTTGCCTCCTTATATTAAACGTTTACCGGTTGAAACTGACGCGTCTAGGTATCAGACCGTATATGCTAAAAATCCAGGGGCAATAGCTTCTCCTACTGCCGGATTGCATTTTACGGCTGAAATCCTGAAAAAAATAAAGGATAAGGGAGTTGATGTTATATATCTGACCTTGCATGTGGGGCTTGGAACGTTTACTCCGGTGCGAGTTGATGATGTCAGGGATCATCCTATGCATGAAGAATTATTCAATCTGCCTGCTCAATCAGCTTTAAAAATAGAAAAGGTGAAAAAGAAAGGCGGTAGGATTTTTGCTGTAGGAACCACTACCTGCCGTGTTCTAGAGTCCTGCGCAAAGTATGAGGAAAATAACTTGTATTTGCGTTCTGGGGCAGGAAAAACGGGAATTTTTATTTATCCCGGATATAAGTTTAAAGCTACGGATGTTTTATTAACAAATTTTCATCTTCCGAAAACTACTCTTCTTATGCTTGTATATGCTTTTGCCGGAAAGAGATTAGCTAAAGAAGCTTACGCGCAGGCTATTGAGCATAAATATAGGTTTTACAGCTATGGGGATTGTATGTTAATTGTGTAACCATTCCCCTCGAGGATTTACATTAGTAAATGCTCGAGATGGAGTCCCCGAAGGGGAAACCATTAACCAGTAACCAGTAACCAGGACAAGACACAGTAATGTCTTTTAAAATTCTACATAAAGAAAAAAATACAAAAGCACGTACGGGTTTGCTATACACAGCAAGAGGTATTGTTCAGACGCCTGTTTTTATGCCTGTGGGTACCCAGGCAACGGTTAAGGCTTTAGCGCCGCGGGTATTAGAAGAAATGGGTGTTAAGATGATATTAGGGAATGCATATCATCTGTATCTGCGTCCGGGAACGAAGATTATTCAACAAGCCGGAGGATTGCATAAATTCATGAACTGGCACGCTCCGATTTTAACCGATAGCGGAGGATATCAGGTATTTAGTTTAGCAATTTTACGAAAAGTAACGGAACAAGGAGTTCGGTTTCAATCGCATATAGACGGTTCAGCGCATTTTATCGGGCCAAAGGAATGCCTAAAAATCCAGGATGAGCTGGGCAGTGATATTCGCATGGTTTTGGATGAATGCGTTGGCTATCCTAGCGGATATGAAAACGCAAAAATAGCAGTGCATAGGACTATAGAATGGGCTAAGATCAGCAAGGAAGTCAAGATGCGCAATAATGGGCTTATTTTTGCGATTGTACAAGGAAGCACTTATAAGGATCTTCGCAAAAACTGTGCTCAAAAGCTTGTAGATATGGATTTTAATGGCTACGCAATCGGCGGAGTGAGTGTCGGTGAATCACCGCAGTTGGTATATGATATTATTGATTATACTATGCCTTTTTTACCGGAAGAAAAAGCACGCTATGTTATGGGCATGGGTACTCCGCAAGATATTATTGAGAGTATTGGATTCGGTGCGGATATGTTTGACTGTATTATTCCTACCCGCTACGGCAGAACTGGTACGGCATTTACTAGTATTGGAAAAATTAATCTTAAAAATGCCCGATATACTGATGATTTTACTCCGATTGATCATGAGTGTGATTGTTATGTTTGTAAGAATTATACCCGTGCTTATTTGCGGCATTTATTTTATGCTAATGAAATGCTTGGCCCGCAGTTTTTATCAGTACATAACGTGCATTTTTATACGAAATTAATGGAAAACATCCGCTTAGCAATTGAGCAAGACAGGTTTATTGATTTTAAGAAAGAATTTTTAACTAATTATCATAATGCAGAATAGCTTTTGTTCGTGGAATTTAACTAATTTTTTGACACGAAGTAAAAAATATGATACAAATAAAATCAGGCTGATTAGTATTTAAAAAAGGAGTTTATGATGAAGAAACTGATTAATGTAATTGTTTTTAGTGTAATAATAGTATTAATGTTTTTTAATTTGATTTCTGCGCAGGAAGAGATGCCTGCACAGGAAAAAGTTTTGTCTGTTTTTGGAAAGATCACAGAAATTAATTTGGTTCTGCATGAAATAACTATTGAAAGTTTTGACGCAGATTTAAAAAAAGTTACTACGAAGTTTAAGATAGACAAAAATGCGGAAGTTATACATGCGAATGCTGTTAATACAAAGGAATTACAAAAAGGAAAAAAAGAGGCTGAAATGTATTATAAAAATAATCTCAAAAACCTAAAAGTCGGGGAGACAGTGACGCTGGGTTATAAGAAAAAAAATAGTTTGAATCTGGTCGCGGTTTCTATTTATAGATTTTAGAAAAATTTTGTTTTAATGGCATGAACGGGAGTCAAAAAGCAGGGTATTTTCCTTTTTTAACTGCAGCCTTTCACTAAAGTTTTCCTCAAAATAACCAAAAATTAAAGTTTCTTGATAAAATAATGGAATTATAAAGGAAAATG
Organism: Candidatus Omnitrophota bacterium; assembly: GCA_016213925.1. GTDB lineage: Bacteria > Omnitrophota > Gorgyraeia > B26-G9 > B26-G9 > JACQZH01. The sequence continues at coordinate 18,902 of JACQZH010000049.1, forward strand.
TTATATAATAACGCCGTTTGAGTTGAGTGATTTTCGAATGCGCTAAATAAGAAATTAAAGGAGGAATAAGTGAATTTTATAAGTTTAGCTTATGCCCAGGAATCATCTTCTGCTCCTGCAGGCGCTGGGGCGGGAAGCTTTATAGCTTTTCTGCCGATGTATGCAATGATATTTATTGTTTTTTATTTTCTGCTGATTCGGCCACAGCAAAAACAGCAGCAGGAAAAAGAAAACATGATTGCTTCTGTTAAGAAAAATGACGAAGTGGTTACAACAGGAGGAATACACGGGACTGTGGTTAACATTAAGGAAAATACTATAGTTTTAAAAGTGGATGAAAATGTACGCATTGAATTTAATAAAAACGCGGTTGTTTCGATTACTAAGTCCAGGCAATAGTTTTTAAAAAGTATTTTTATCTAGTAGGAGGATGATTGTATGCCAAAAAGCTTAAGGATTAAGTTAATATTAGTAATATTATTTGTTCTATTCTGTTCTTGGGTTATTTATCCGTTAAATGAGAAAATAAATCTTGGGCTTGATTTGCAGGGCGGAATATTCCTTACTCTTCGAGTAGATATGTCAAAACTTCCTACTGATGTTAAAGCAGACTTGCGTACGGATATTGTGGAACGTACGATTGAAATTATCAGAAAAAGAGTTGACCAATTTGGAGTAAAAGAACCGATAATTTCCCGCCAGGGCGCGGATAGGATTATTGTCCAACTGCCTGGTGTAACTGACCGGATCCGGGCGCGAAAACTTATTGGAAAAACAGCTCAGCTTGAGTTTCGGCTTGTTTCAGATGATGAGGATAAATTAACGCAGGCTTTGGGAAACGAAGTAGTGGCTGGTTATGAATTAAAGTATGATAAGGAGCAGAAACCTTTATTAATTGAGAAAACTGCAGTAATGACCGGGGAAAGCCTTGCGCATGCCATTGTTGACCGTGACCAGTATGGAAGGCCTAGCATAAAACTTGAGTTTACCAAAGAAGGGGCGAGGATGTTTTCTAATATTACCGGAGCTAATGTAGGAAGGCGTTTAGCCATAGTGCTTGACGCGGAAGTTTATTCTGCGCCGGTGATAAATGAACGTATTTCCGGTGGAAACGCGGAAATAACCGGAAGTTTTACTGTTGAACAGGCAAACGATTTGTCAACGGTTTTACGCACCGGCGCTTTACCGGCTCCTATTGAATTTGCCGAGGAAAGGACAGTCGGGCCGCTGCTTGGCGCTGATTCAATAAAAAGCGGAGTGACGGCAACATTGATTGGCAGTATTGGTGTGTTTATCTTTATGGCTGTATATTATCTTGTCGGCGGAGTTCTGGCAAACATAGCGCTTGCCCTAAATATTTTGATAGTGTTAGCTGCTTTAGTAATACTAAGGGCAACCCTGACTTTGCCTGGAATTGCCGGTATTGGTTTGACCATAGGTATGGCTGTTGACGCGAATGTGCTTATAAATGAGCGCATCCGAGAAGAATTGAGCCTTGGCAAGTCAACACGCACAGCGATTAATAATGGATATAGCCGCGCTTTTCCGGCTATTTTAGATTCGAATACAACTACCATAATCGCGGCGTTTTTGCTTGTCTGGTTTGGTTCAGGCCCTATACGCGGGTTTGGGCTCACGTTAATTATCGGTTTACTGGCAAGTATGTTTTCAGCAATAGTAGTTACGCGATTAATGATAGATGTTTTGACTTTGAAATATAAAAATCTTTCTTTAAAAATGCTCCAGTTTATTCCTTCGACAAAAATGGATTTTATTAAGATACGGAAATTCTTTTTCATAATATCGGTTGTTTTTATACTTATCGGGATGTTTTTCTTTAAGCAGCGCGGAGATGAGAATTACGGTATAGATTTTTCAGGTGGGGCAATGCAGGAATTTAAATTTGAAAAACCTGTCGAAGTTGACCAGCTGCGCCAAGCTATGGATGATATCGGCCTTGCCAGTGCGCTTATTCAACAGGATAAGAAAGAGCCGGAAATAGTGCTTATTCGCACAGAAGAAGATAGCGCGGATAAAATAATGGCGGCGTTTGAGGAAAAATTTCCATCAAATAAAGCGGATGTTTTAAGTGTTGAAAGTGTCGGCCCGGTGGTCGGAGAATTACTTAAGAAAAACGCGCTTATTGCGTTGACGCTCTCCTTATTGGCGATTTGTGTATATGTTTGGGTGCGTTTTCGGGATTTTACCTATGGCCTTGCCGGCGTGGTATCCCTGTTTCATGACGTGATTGTGGCAATAGCCGTATGCGCGATAATGAAAAAACCGATTGACCTTTTGATTGTTACGGCTTTGATGACTATAGCAGGTTATTCGATTAACGATACTATTGTTACTTATGACCGTATCCGTGAAAATATAAGGCTTATGCGTAAAACTTCGTTTAAGGATATTATTAATTTGAGTATAAATCAGACTTTAGGCAGGACAATCTGGACATCATTTACTACATTATGCGTTACAGTTTCTTTATGCTTTTTTGGCGGGAAGGTGCTTCATGATTTTGCTTTTATTTTGCTGGTTGGCTTGATTAGCGGAGTTTACTCAACGATTTTTATTGCCAGCCCGCTGCTATACAGCTGGGAAAAAAGATATGAATAATAGAAACGATTGTTTCAAAAAATGCCTTTTAGAAGGAATTTGTTCTAATAATCCGATTTTTAGCTTGATGCTTGGGCTATGCCCGACTCTTGCGGTTACTGTTACTGCACTCAATGGGGTTACCATAGGGGTTGCCGGCATATTTGTTCTGCTTGGTTCTAATGTTATAATTTCGCTGATAAAGGGCTTTATTGCTCCTCAAGTAAGGATTCCTTGCTTTGTTTTGATTATCGCGGCATTTGTAACAATAACGAAATTAATTTTACAGGCGTATATGCCCTTACTTTACGCGAAGTTGGGGTTATTTGTTGATATTATGGTTGTTAATTGTATTATTCTTGGCCGGGCTGAGGCTTTTGCCTGTAAAAAGAATGTTATCCCTTCAATTGCTGATGCTTTAGGCATGGGGATAGGATTTACTTTGGCTTGTGTGTTAATTGGTTCTATTCGTGAAATCCTTGGCTCTGGCGCCTGGTTTGGGATTAAAGTTACGGGAGCTGGTTTTAATCCGGCGATAGCCATGATTTTGCCTCCGGGCGCGTTCCTCACAATCGGTGTTTTAATGGCGTTGCTAAATAATCTAAACGAAATTAAGAAACGCCGGTCTAAATTGATTTAATGAGATTAAGTTAAATTTGGAGTTTTAAAATGGAGATAAATGTAGCGCGTTTGATAGGGATTGTTATTGCTTCTGTGTTTGTCAATAATTATGTGTTTTCGCGGTTTTTAGGCCTTTGTTCTTTTATCGGTATTTCCAAGAAACTAGAAGTAGCTATCGGGATGGGGATATCAATGACATTTGTGGTTACGATGTCTTCGATTATAACCTGGCCGGTTTATCACTTTATTTTGGTAAAATACCATCTTGAATATTTAAATATAATAACTTTTATTTTGATCATCGCTTGTTTCGTGCAGTTAGTCGAGATATTCGTTTGTAAATTCAATCAGGCGCTTTATAAGGCGCTGGGGATATACCTGCCTCTGATAACCTGTAACTGTGTGGTTTTGTTTGTAACTTTGCTGAATACGCAGAACGAAACATCTTTTTTAGAAAGCATTGTGCAGGGTTTTAGCGCTGGAGTAGGGTATGCGCTGGCTTTGATTTTAATTACAAGCATAAGAGAGCGTTTGGAGCTTGCGCCGATTCCTAAAAACTTAAAAGGCGTTCCAATTGCTTTTATGATAGCCGGGCTTATGGCTTTTGCGTTTTTAGGGTTCAGCGGGTTGACATTGGAATAAAAAACAAATAAAACAGCCTTAACAAGGAGCGGACAATGAAGATTTTTATTGTTCATGCTAATGCCGGTGCCGGACACCGAAAAGCTGCCGAAGCCCTGTATAAAGCTTTTTCCGATGAAAAGATAGCAGATCTTAAGGTTGAAAAAATAGATGTTCTTGACCACACCAATCTTCTTTTTAAAAAAGCCTATCCAGGCGTATATATTTTTTTAGTAAAATACCTACCGTTTTTATGGGGATGGTTTTTCCATTTACTGAATATCGCGGTTTTGAAATCATTTATAGGCGTTATCAGGCATGCTTTTAACTCTTTCCATGGAAAGAAAATCATCGATTATGTTATCAGAGAAAGTCCGGATGCGGTTATCTGCGAGCATTTTCTTTCCGCGGAACTTATTTCGTATCTTAAAAAGAAAAATAAGTTTCATGGGCTGGTGGTTTGCGGGGTAACGGATTTCGGCGTTCATCAGTTTTGGGTTAATTTGGGTACTGATTTTTATCTGGTAGCTAGCGAATTAACCAAAAAGGAACTTGCCGCAAAAGGCGTTCCGATTGAAAAGATATTTGTTTTCGGTATCCCGATCGAACAGAAATTTTCAAAAAGCATTTCCAAAAATGAAGCCCGCAAAAAGCTGGGGCTGGCGGAAGATAAATTTACGGTTTTAGTAACCAGCGGTGGTTTTGGAGTCGGGCCGATCAAAAAAATCGTTTCTTTGCTTGACGCTTTTGGCGCGGATATACAAGCCGCGGTAATTTGCGGCAGCAATGAGGCGCTTGTTAGTTATTTTAAAAATCAAACATTCCGAAAAAATATTAAGATATTCGGATATATCCATAACATGGATGAATTTATGGATGCCGCTGATGTTATTATTAGTAAATCAGGAGGGCTTACAGTTTCTGAATCGCTGGCGAAGGCTTTACCGATGATAATTATGAAACCGATTCCAGGGCAGGAAACCAGAAATGCCGAAATTATCGAGGAATATGGCATAGGTATGCGCTTGTATAATGTTAACGATATCGGTAAATACCTGGAAAAGATGCTTGAAAATAACCGATTTTTGCTTGAAAAAATGAGAAAAAACGCCAGAGAACTAGCGCGGCCTGAATCTGCGAAAAATATAAGCCAATGGGTAATAAAAACGCTGCTGAAATCTCAGAATTAATCACTGTAATAGATGGTTTAAAGAATTTGCTGCAAGTTGAGCAGTTTTTTTTAAATGATTTTTTTCTTCAGAAAAACCAGCCAGAAACCAAAGAAGAGCAGGTAAGGCAATTATTTGAGCAGGCGCTTGCCTGTAAGCAGTGCTGCCTGTATAAGACTAGGACTAACCTAGTTTTCGGCGACGGGAACCTGAACGCGGAGTTAGTTTTCGTCGGTGAAGCGCCGGGAAGGGATGAAGACCTGGCAGGAAAGCCTTTTGTCGGAGCTGCCGGAGAGTTACTGGCAAAAATTATTGCAGCGATGGGCATGAGCCGGGAAAAAGTTTATATTACAAATGTATTACGCTGCCGGCCTCCTAATAACCGCAATCCTTTACCGGATGAAGTGGCTTGCTGTCAGGGGTATCTGCTTAAGCTTCTTGAAATAATCAAACCAAAGGCCATATGTACGCTGGGAAAGTTTGCCAGCGGAACTTTGCTTAATGATTCTCGCCCTATTTCCTCTTTGCGCGGTAAATTTTATGATTACGCGGGAGCTAAATTAATGCCCACGTTTCATCCGGCTTATTTACTGCGTAATCCGGAAGATAAGAAAATCGTTTGGGCCGATATAAAAAAGATCATGAGTTATTTGAAGAATGAAGGACCCTGATAGTTTAATAAATGAATTTTTAAATTATCTGCTGCTTGAGCGCGGCTTGTCTGAAAATACGGTCGCAGCATACCGGCGTGACTTGGGAAAATTTTTTTCTTTTATGTCCGGTGATAAAAATCGTAACAATGACTGTCCTTCGCGGGATGATTTCCTGGGCTTTATTTTTGAGCTTAAGGGCAAAAAAATGAAACCGAGTTCGATTGCCCGAAATATTGTGGCATTAAAGGTTTTTTACCGTTATCTGGTGAGCCAGCAGTATATTAAAACTGACCCTACCGAGCTTTTAGAATCTCCTCGGCTTTGGAAATATCTGCCTGATATCTTGTCTATTGATGAGGTTGATAAATTTTTAAAAATTATCCGAACAGATAAAGTAAAACATATTAGGGATAGGGCATGTTTTGAGCTTATGTACGCCACCGGCATGCGCGTATCTGAATTGGTAAACCTGAAAACCAATGACCTGGATTTACATCTGGGTGTTTTGCGCTGTACTGGTAAAGGCCAAAAAGAGAGGATTATTCCGATAGGAAGTTTCTCAAAGGATGCTGTATTGAATTATATTCAACAAGCCAGAGGGAAATTTTTAAAAGAAAAAGATACTAAGTTTTTATTTTTGTCAAAAGCCGGCTCAAAGTTAAGCAGGCAGATGATCTGGAAGTTAATTCGCCAATATGCGAGCATGGCAGGAATTAAAAAGCATGTTTCTCCGCATACATTGCGGCATTCATTTGCCACGCATATATTGGAAAAAGGCGCTGATTTGCGTATTGTGCAGGAATTGCTCGGCCATAGCAATATTTCTACAACCCAGATTTATACCCATGTCAATAAAGAGCGTTTGAAATCGATTCATCAGAAGTTTCATCCCCGGACTTAATTAGATGCAAGACGCATGATGCAAGTTCCTAAGAAAATTATTGAAATTTTAAATAGGGAATTCTCAAAATCATTTTTATTTTCAGCTTTTAACTTTTTATGGTAAACTATTATCCTATTTTAGTGAATCTAAGATTTTTAATATAAATTTTAATAGCCTTGCCCCTTTAGCTTAACGGATAAAGCACAGGCCTCCGGAGCCTGTGATGGGAGTTCGATTCTCCCAGGGGGCGCCATTTTAAATTAAACTTTATGGATGTTATTGTTACCCATTCAAATGCGGATTTTGACGCTTTGGCTAGCCTTGTTGCCGCAAAAAAGCTTTATCCGAAAGCCAGATTAGTTTTACCTTCTTTGCAGGAACGCAGTGTCCGGGATTTTGTGAATATTGTTAAAGATGCGGTAATGCTTGAAGATGAAGAGAGAGTAGATTTCAAAAAAATGCGGCGGCTTATTATTGTAGATACAGTCTTTAAAAGCCGTATCGGTAAAATTGCGCAATATTTAACTAATCCTAATTTGAAAGTTTACTGCTATGACCATCATCCGGCTGATAAAGGCGATATTCGGAGCGATGAAAACCACTTTGGCCGCTGCGGTGCTACGGTTACATTGCTGCTTGAAATAATAAAAAAAAGGAAAATTCCTATAACCGCGCTGGAAGCGACTATCTTTGCTTTAGGAATTTATGAAGATACCGGTTCTTTGACTCTGAACCGGCAGTTAAGCGAGGTAGAAATCAGGCTTTTGTCGGTAATGATAGCGGCGACTAAAAGCTACCGTTTTGGCGGTGTAGAGATCGCGTTGGTTTGCGTCAGTTATGAAAAAGATGGCGCGGACCTTGCTTGGGTTACTCACAAGCTGCTGGAAATAGAAAATTTTAGCGTTATTTTCGCTGTTATTAAGATTAAAAATCGTATTCAGATTATAGCGCGAAGCCGGATTGAGGCGGTGAATGTTAATAAAATATTGCGTGCTTTCGGAGGCGGAGGCCATGCTAGTGCCGCTTCGGCAACCTTGAAAGATCACGATTTGGAAGAGGTTAACCGCGAGCTTCTTGAAAGGGTAAGAAAGAATATTAAATCGCAGCTTTTTGCGCGGGATCTTATGAGTACGCCTGTTAAGACACTGACAAGTATGGTAAAGGTTTCCAAAGCAAAAAAAACGCTTGATTCCCTAAAAATAAAAGTAATGCCGGTTGTTGAGCAGAGAAAACTAGCCGGGATTGTTTCCAGTAAGGATCTTTTTCAGGCTATTAAACAGGGGTATGGGCATGCTCCAATTAAAGGTTATATGCGAAGGAAGGTGATTACTGTTACTCCGAAAACATCAATATATGAACTTCAGCAAATCCTAAAAACAAATAATGTCGGAAGGATCCCTGTAGTCAGCCGCGGAAATCTTTTGGGCATAATTTCGCGTACAGACATTTTAAAAAGCGCGCATAAGGATATTTTTAAAGCAACCGGCAGGCTTAAAGAAAAAGATAAAGCGGTTTTATCTCCCAGAGTAAGTGATTTAACCGTTAGAATGAAAACATTTTTGCCGCAGGATATGCTGAAACTGCTTAAAGAACTAGGAAAAATAGCAGATAAAAGCCGGTGCAATGTTTATCTGGTCGGCGGGTTTGTCCGCGACTTGGTTATGGGCCGGAAAAATTTCGATATGGATATAGTTGTGGAAGGCGATGCGATTAAATATGCCAGGCTTGCGGCCGGCCGGCTTAAATGTGAGATAAAAATTCATAATCGGTTTAAGACGGCAAAGCTAAGGTTGTCCAGTGATTTGCATATTGATATAGCTGCGGCACGTACTGAATTTTATGAATTCCCGGCGGCCCTGCCTGTAGTAGCTTCAAGTTCGCTGCGCAATGATCTTTTTCGGCGTGATTTTACCGTGAATACGCTGGCAATCGGTTTAAATAAAAATAATTTCTCCAGGCTGATTGATTTTTTTAACGCGGAAAAAGATTTACGGGAAAAAAGGATACGCGTGCTGCATGACTTAAGTTTTGTTGAGGATCCGACGCGGATACTAAGGGCTGTACGTTTTGAACAGCGCCTTGATTTTACTATTGATAAACATACGGAAAATCTTATAAAAGCCGCAGTAGACCTGGAAATGTTCGGCCGTTTACAAAAATTCCGGATTGCTGATGAATTGATGCTGCTTCTTAACGAGCCGCATCCGCTTAAAGTGATTATGAGAATGGCGCAGCTGCATGAGCTTAAGTTTATACATCCCGGGATAAAGCTGAATAAAAGGATGATAAAACTGCTTGAGGCAGTGGATGATATTCTCGGCTGGTATGAGTTGAGTTTTATTAAAAGGCCGTTACAGCGCTGGCTTGTATATATGCTGGCTGTTTTAGAGGTTTTAAGCGAAGAGCAGGCCATTGAGATTTTTAGTGTTTTTGGCTTTAAAAAATCGGTCGTAGAATGTGTCATTTTTGAAAAACAACATTCAAATAAGATTTTGAAAATTCTCAAAAGGAGTAAGAAGATAAAGCCAAGCCGTGTTTATGAGATATTGGAAGATCTTCCGCTTGAACTTGTTCTTTTTCTAATGGCAAAATCAAAGGATCTGGAAGTTAAGGAAAAATGTGTGCAGTTTTTGACGAGTTATGCTACGATAAAGCTTATTATCAGCGGGCATGATTTAAAAAAACTAAACCTTAAGCCTGGCCCGCATTTTAAACAGGTTTTGCGAAAGGCCTTATTCGCGAAAATTGACGGCCTTATAAAAAATAAGCGCGAAGAACTTGGTTTTGTCAAAAAAAACATATAAACATAATATTGAATAAAATGGAAGATATGATTCGTAGAACAAGGTTTGCTGAAATCATAGAAACCGGAATGGAGATTTGGTGATGTCTGAAAGAAAAGAAAAAGTCGCGCAGCGGATTAAAGAGGAAATTGGAGAGATATTGCATTCGCAGATAAAAGATCCTCGTATTGGTTTTGTGACGATTACAAAAGTGGAAGTAACCAGTGATTTGCGTTCGGCAAGGGTTTTTTACAGTGTGCTTGGAGGGGAAGAAGAAAAAAAATCCGCGAAGGAGGGGCTGGAAAGCGCGCTGAAATATATCCGCGGGCTAATCGGAGAAAGATTGAAGATCCGCTATACCCCTGATATTTGCTTTAAAATCGATAACTCCAGTGAGTATAGTATACGGATAGGAAAAATTTTCCAGGTTATTGAGGATGAGAGAGAAAAAAAGGAAAGGGAAACGGATGCTTAAAAAGAAGATTTTAGATGAAATTAAAAACCGTAAAAGCTTTTTAGTGGTTGCGCATATCCATCCGGAAGGCGATTCGATCGGCAGCCAAATCGCGCTGGCTAATTTACTCAAAGGCATGGGGAAATCCGTGCGAGTTATTAACGAGGATAAAGTTCCGCGCAACCTTTTGTTTCTTCCGGGGGTTGACCGGATCGAAAGGTTTTCTAATCTTGAAAAAAAAGAAGTTGATTTTGACGCGGCGATCATTCTTGATTGCCCGACTTTGGAGCGAATAGGTAAGGTTAAACAATTGCTTGGGAGCAAGTATATTATTAATATTGATCATCATATCAGCAATGAGGGTTTTGGCGATATTAACTGGGTTGACCTTAAAGCATCTTCGGCTGGCGAGATGATTTACGCTTTGTTTAAAAGTGCCGAAAAAGAGATTGATAACGCGAGCGCGTTATGCGTGTATGTGGCGATAATGACCGATACGGGTTCATTCCATTATTCCAATACAACATCGCAGACCCATAAAATTATTGCCGAGCTTTTGAATTTTAAAATTAATCCGACGAAGATTTATGAATATATTTATGAAACAAAATCTTTCGATACTTTAAAACTGCTTGCGGAAGTATTGGCAAACCTGCAAAAATCAAAAGACGGTAAGTATGTCTGGTTTAAGGTGACGGATGAAATGCTTAAACGCAACAGGCTGACTGCGGAAAGCACAGAGGATTTCATTGATTTTGTGCGTATGATTGAGGGAGCGGAAGTGGTTGCTTACTTGCGTGAGCTTGATTCGGATAATAAAGTTAAAGTGAGTTTACGTTCAAAAACCGATGTTGATGTGAATGCTGTTGCTAAAAATTTTGGCGGCGGAGGCCATTATGCTGCCAGTGGATGCGTTATTGAAAAGTGTATGGAAGAAACCGAACAACTTTTATATCAGCAAATAAAAAAAGCGTTAAAAAGCAAGTGAATAATGAAATTAAAGGTATATTGCTTGTTGACAAACCCGCGGGCATTACTTCGCATGATGTCATAAATATTTTTCGCAAAAAACTAGATACGCGAAGGATTGGGCATGCCGGAACGCTTGACCCTTTGGCTACAGGCTTACTTATAGTTCTTGTCGGCAAGGCAACTAAAGAGTCGCAGTATTTTTCTTCTCTTTCGAAATGCTATGAAGTGGGGATGACTCTGGGAGTAAAAACAAAAACAGCGGATAGAGAGGGTGAGTTAGTCGAGAAAAAGGCGGTTCCTGGTTTTACACATGAGGATATTCATGATGCGTTGATAAACTTTAGAGGAGCAAGCAGGCAGGTCCCTCCGATGTATTCGGCTAAAAAGGTCAAAGGGAAAAAACTTTATCAGCTTGCGCGTAAAGGGATAGAAATTAAGCGGGATCCTCATGATATAACTATTTTTGATATTAAGATTGAGCGGATTGTTCTTCCTGAAGTTTTTTTTAGCGTGGTTTGTTCTAAGGGGACCTATGTCAGGACGCTGTGCGAAGATATCGGAGAGCGTCTTGGCTGCGGAGCGCACATGAGCGCGTTAAGAAGGGCCGGTATCGGCGAGTATAACGTTGCTGATGCCGTAGATTTAAATACTGTTTCTGAAATGGATAGCGTTGAGTTAATTAAACGTTTTATTCCGGTATAGGCTTATTATGGAAAAACTGCATGGCTTGTTAAATTTTAAAAAAAACAGGTATCGTAAGCCGGTTATTGTCGCAATCGGTACCTTTGACGGTGTGCATCGGGCACACAAGCGGATAATCGGGAAAGCATTGAAAATCGCTGAAAAGCTTGAGGGTACAAGTGTGGTGCTTACATTTTATCCTCATCCGGTAAGGATCGTTACAAAGAAAAAAAATCCCTATCTGCTGACAAGCTTAAACCACCGCCTGGAGCTTATAAAAGAGATTGGGCCGGATACGGCAGTAGTGGTTGATTTTAATAAACGTTTTGCAAATCAGCAGCCGGAAGATTTTATCAGTAAAGTTTTAAAAGATAAACTTGGGGCAAGTATTGTGGTGGTTGGCGAAAATTTTCATTTCGGCAGGGGGAAAAGCGGTAATGTTGATTTGCTTAAGGGGCTTTGCCGCAAGTTTAATTATAAATTAATAGTTGTGCCTTCATTGAAAAGTAAGGGTAAAGTTATCAGCAGTTCCTTAATCAGGGAGCTGGTTAAGTCCGGAGACTTTTCTCGGGTAAGGCAGCTTTTAGGAAGGCCTTTTAGTATCTGGGGTACGGTAACCAAGGGTGATTCCCGCGGCCGTAAACTGGGATATCCTACCGCGAATATTGATCCGCATCAGGAGGCGATGCCTTCCAGCGGTGTTTATGCCGTATTGGCAGTTGTTAGTAACGTTTAGCATAAGGCGATGTTATATATCGGA
>JACQZH010000056.1 GCA_016213925.1 Candidatus Omnitrophota bacterium
CATTTTCGCTCCTAATGTCATGATAATAACCCCCCTTTCAGGGGTTATTATTTGGGTAACATTATTTATGAGTCAACGAATACTTTGAAATTTTCTTTCGGTAACATTTTATGTGAGTCAATTCGGCGGAAATAGCCTGCCTTGCCAAGTATATAAAGATATGGTAAACTTTACAACTCCTTTTATTTAGTCAATGAAGGATATGGTTGGATTGAAAATTAAAAACTATAAACAAAGGCGTAAGCCGATAGATATAGATAAGTAATAAGAAGGGATTGAAAAATAAAGCTTATCGATTAGCGGTTAGCGTAAATAAAATTAGTATATTGCTAAAAGCGATAACCAAAAACTAAAAAAAAACAATGAATCAATTAATTAAACTAACTGCAATTATACTATTTCAGGCATTTATTTTATTCTGCAGCCAGTCCATTGGAGCGGAACGGCTAGGATTGTGCTTTTCATTCCGAGGGGCTTTACTTGGTATTTCTCGGGGATTCGGGAGTTCTTTACAAAGACAACTGCAGGATAGCAGTACTTTATCTCCGGTAATTAATGTGAATTCAAAAACCTTTGCCGTATTTTTTAAATCTGCTTTTAAGAGCAAAGATACTTATTTGGAGATTTCTCAACAGCCGAAAAATTCAAAAACCTCTGTTGTTGTGGTTCAAGGGGATAGTGAACTGCTGGACAGCAAAGATGTAAGGGGTATCGAAGCAATAATCGCGTCTTGCCTTGCAGTCGCTGGTGTAAATATAAAAACAGGCGAACGTTTCGCAGCACATTTTTTAGCTGCCGGTGATTACGGACAGGTCAGTGGACAGGATAGGCAAACAGTAAAAGCTGAATATATAGAAAAAGTGTTTAATAGTAGTAAGGCTAAAGGTAAGGATATTATCGGTAAAATGAAAGAAAATCCTGAAAATTGGAAAATTTTAGTTGCGGCTTCAGAAAATATCATTGATAATTTAAGCCCTCTTTACAAAATAAGCTATGAGGAATTAAGAGGATATCTTATATATTGCATCGGAATAAGCAGGGAGAATATTTTGGTTGATGCAGAAACTATCAGCAAAAAAATTATTGTTAGAGCTAACGGCAGAATAACAATAATTCCTTTTAGCTATGCTGATGAAAAAAATGACGGGTATTTAAGTATCGCTAGGCAAAAGGAATATGATCTTAATAGGCAGCTGCCTGGAAATGGGCTTTCTGATTTCTCTTTGGCTCTGAAAGCAGAGGCGCATTCGCTAATCTTTGAACAATACGCGTTAATATCCCAGGCGATTTAAAGGCAGCTTTTAACAAAATCAGTTTTATGTTTACTAATAAGCATTGGTTCTGATAAAATATAGCAGTAGAGAACCGAAATATATTCGCTTTTAAAGTGTATGATTTTTAACTAACTGATTCTGGAGTTTTTTTTGAAAAAGTTTATTATACCCGTATTTATCTTAAGTCTATTAGTTTTTTCCGCAGTTAATGCGTATGCTTATACCTGTAGTGAGGCAATGAATCCGATAATAAAATCTATTCTCGCGGAAGATTATTATAAAGCACTGGATGAGTGCTATGTTCTTGAGAAAAAATCTACGGCTGATCTTAAAGGAGAGATCTTTTTTACTCAAGGGGTCTGTTTGATGGGCGTGGGGGAATATGAACAGGCGCGCGAAGTTTTTAAAAAAGCGCTTAACTATGCCCGCGGAGAGCTTTCTACTGAAGTATACATTAGTATAGCGGATACGTATTTCCAGGGATACGATTATGATAAGGCGGTCAATATTTATGAACAGCTTTTGAATTCAGGCACAAACAATGATTATCAGGCGATGCTTTATTTTAAAATAGGCAAAGCGTATCAAAAAAAAAGCGAGTGGACAAAATCAGGTTATTATTTTGATAAGCTCAAAAACCAATTCCCGCGAAGTTTCGAAACACATCTGGCCCAAGCGGCAACTGTGGCGGGTAATTTTTTTACCATACAGGTCGGGTGTTTCAGTTCAAACCAGAATGCCCAGAAGCTTTATCAGGAATTAAAAACAAAAGGTTATGAAGCCTATATTACGCCTTTTGAATCCCGCGGAAAAACTCTATACCGGGTAAGAGTGGGAGAGTTTGTTTCCAGAGTGGCTGCCGAGTATACGGAAAAGGAACTAAGAGCAAGAGAAAACCTGCCGACGCATATATTCCCGTAACGAAAAGTAGAGGGTAGAAAGTAGCAAGTAGCAAGAAAATGATGAAAAACGTAAGAATACAGAAGACAAGAAAGTGGAAAACAGCGAGATGGACAAAAAATCGATAAAATGCATAGAAGATTTTGATGTTTATCGAAAAGCGGTCAAAGTATTTAATGATTTTTTAGAATATGACCTTGTTGTTTTACAAAAAAGTTTTATTGGCCGGACATTGGCGGCAAATCAGTTAAGATGTCTAGATTCTATCTGTGCTAACATGGAAGAAGGTTATGAACGGAAGTCAGGAAATGATATAAAGAATTTTTTCAGGATGTCCAAAGGTTCAGCAGGAGAAGCTCGTGGAAGATATAAAAGGTTAAGTAAGGTATTGCCGCAGAATGTAATAGATAACCGTGTAAAAGAGTTGCATGAGATAAGGGCAATGTTGTCATCACTAATTTTAAAATGGAAATAGTTCTTTCTACTTTCTACATTCGACTATCTACTGTTATATGAATAAACCTTTAGTTATATTTCTCGTCGGGCCGACGGCAAGCGGAAAATCGGATATTGCTTTGGAGCTTGCGGTTTTGATCAATGGCGAAATAATTTCCGCTGATTCTATGCAGGTGTACCGCGGTATGGATATCCTAAGCGCGAAGCCTGAACAGCGGATGAGAGAAAAAATACCGCATCATCTTATCGATTGCCTTGATGCCAACGAAGAGTACAGCGCGGCAGTTTTCCGGGAACGCGCTTTAAAGCAGATAGAAGATATCCATAAGCGCGATAAAATACCACTTATAGCCGGAGGCACTGGCCTGTATGTAAAAACACTCGCGCGCGGAATTTTTTCGGATAAGGGAAAAGACGAGCAGTTAAGAAAAGACCTTGCTAAAGAGCTAAAAGAAAAAGGAAAAGAGCAATTGTACGCGCGTTTGAAATTACTTGATCCTGCTTCTGCGGAAAAAATCCATCCTAATGATACGCGCCGTATTATCCGGGCTTTGGAAGTTTATGAGGTTAATCAGGTGCCCTTGTCAGCGCTGAAAAACAATAAAGAGGGCATGGAGACCCTTTATACGCTTAAGATGTTTGCCGTTGAATGGCAGCGTTCTATATTGTATCAACGGATTGAAACGCGCATCGATCAGATGCTTGAGCAGGGGCTGGTTGAAGAGGTTAAAAGGCTAAAGGATAAACAACTTAGCCATACCGCGGAACATGCCCTGGGAATAAAGCAGATATCAGCTTATCTAAAAGAAGAGTGCTCTCTGGAACAAGCTGTTAACTTTCTAAAAAGGGATACTCGCCGCTTTGCCAAACGCCAGATGACGTGGTTTAGGGCGGATAAAGGTATTGTCTGGATTAGCGCGGATGATGATAAATCCGCGTTTGAAATTGCGAAAGAAATACAGGGGAAATTGAGCTGAATCCTGTTTGCGGAAGAAAAAAAATTATGGTATACTTAATTATCAATTGAGGAAAGCGAGTAACAATCAGGAAAAAGGCAGCTGAATAAAGATATGAAAAACAAATTTCATGTACTTACAATAGTAATAGTAAACATTTTTTTATTTTCAAACCTGGCTTTTTGTATGCAGTTGGCTTTGCCGGTGAATTTTCCTGTGAATGCGATGTTTGAGGATAATTCTTCCTGCATAAGCGAAAAGCACAGTGGTTTTTTGTGTAAGTCCATATCAGATGCTAATCAGGATTGTAACTTGTCATCAGTTATAAATGATATTGCTCCGATTCAGATCAAACCCATTGAATTTGATAAAAATCAAATTCAAATCGACAGGAAACTGCGTTCTACGATTTAGTATTTAGGCCCTTCTCTTAGTTTAAATAAGCTTTCTTTTTCAAAAGTTTTTCTAATTTTTTTAAAAAATCATAGTTATTGCCATAACTTGTTAATTTTCAATTAGTTACAGCTGTATTTTTATTGGCAAAAGTTTCAATGATATGGTATACTTTGTAACCTTTTTTTAAACATTCCTAACAGACATAATTTACTGCGTTTAATTGAGTTGCATTTTTTAGCTGATAGCGCATGGTTTATAGTAACCCAAAGGACAGGGGGAAAGTTACCAAGACACAAGGTCATAAGGTCACAAGGTCACATGAATAAAGTTTTTGACCTGAAGCTAGAGGCTTGCAGCATTTATAAAATTATGAATAAACTAATAAAAATAATCTCAATTATATTGCTTCAGGTGTTTTTACTAATGCCTGCCCAGGCTTTTTCTGTATCAGAAGATAGTTCTGATACGCTTTCTCCTGCGATTACCATCAAGGCTAAAGAGTTTCAGGCAGCGGTTTTTAACAACTATTCAAACCGGAATTTAATAGGCAATCAATCCGGCCGTTTACAGGTGGAAGATGGAATTGAAAACCCTTTAGAAAGGATAGAGAGGTTTTATGAAGGAGTTGCCAATAACGGCTGGGGTGAAAATAAGAATTTTTCGCTTTGGGGAGCTATGCCGGAATTGGTTTTATATTTAGTACAAAGAATAAAAGCGAAAAAGATTCTTTCATGCGGTATTGGTTTGGCTGAGATGGAAAGACGTCTTAGCCTTAATAATGATGTTACTTGTATTGATAATGTCCCGGGATTGGTTGAAAAAGCAAAGGAAAACGGTTTGAACGCGTTTTTAGGAGATGCCAATGATTTAAGCGGTTTTGCGGATAATGAATTTGACCTGATAATATTTCCTTTTTCGATTGCGCATGTTAATGATATTGTTTCTGTATGCGAACAGGCAAAAAGAATTTTAAAGGATAATGGCGAAATCCTGATTATAAGCCAGAGCCCTGCCAACGGAAATACGGTGGCGCATAGCAGATTATACGGTTATACCCTTTATCCAGTTGACAGGCTGAAGCAGTTTGTTAAACAGGCAGGCCTTTTTATCGAGTACTTAATCGATAACCTAATCTTAATCGGAGACAATGAGCCAAAAAAGATAAAAGTAAATTATATTTTAGCTTCAAAAGCGAAAATCGACAAAGACAGCGTTAATCGAACGCTTATTCCCAGCTATGGCAATAATAGTTATCAGAGGGATAATTTTGTCAAGCTTCAGATAATTAAACAAATAATAACTGCGAATGAATTGATTAATAGCGCGATATAAATTGGCTGATAGCTCATGGTTGATAGCTCATGGCTGATAGCTTATGGTCCATAGCAAATCTGAATACAGATAGACGATCGGCGACGTGAGTGACGTTAGAGACGTGAATGACGTAAGGATGAAAAGCTAAAAGGTTATTAAGTCACAAAGTCACAAAGACACAAGGCCACCTGTAAAAAGTTTTTAGCCTGAAGCATGGAGCATGCGGCTTTTGAAGCTTTTATAAATTTATGAAAAAAATATTAAAAATAATTTCAATAATATTGATCCAGGCGTTTTTGTTTCAGATTTTGGAAGGAAACGCAAACAGCGCTGTTTTAACTTTGACTGCGGAAGATATGCTTTCTCCTGCACTGAATCTTACCGTTGAGTCAGTCAAAAATATTTTTACGCGTTCTGCTCCGGGAAAAACTCAAGCGGTTGATTTAGATGCGTTTATTAGAGAAGTTGTTGGAGATAATTCTCTGGAAGATTCGCTTAGCGTGTTATCTACTGAATTAATAGCTGCTTCTGCTAAAAAAGATGATGCCTGGAGGGATTTAGGGCAGCGCGGGATTGAGTCGATTATGAAAGGAGAAATTCCCGAGGGAAGAAAAAGCTTAGTTAGCGCATTGGAATCAGGCAGGCAATCAGCGGCAGAATGTTTTGGTGAAGCTTTATTTAAAAAAGGATTGGAAGAATACAGGCAGAATGAACTAGAAAAAGCAAAAATTCTGTTGGAACTTTCCTTATTGTTTACGCAAAAAGAGATTAGTGGCGCACTCACAAAAAAATCAATTGAAATTAGACAGGAGAGAATTCCTTTTATATTGTGTAATTACGGGACATTGCTGATAACGATCGCCAAAGAATCAGGGGGCCAATCTTCTGCCGATGCCCTGCGGCAAAAAGGGCTTGAATCCTTAAAAACAGCTTATGATATGACTGTTCCGGGAAGCCGCGTAAGAGCGATTGTTGCTACGGATTTTGGGACAGTATATCTTAAGTTTGAGAATATGGCGCAAGCTGAACGTTATTTACTCGAAGCGCATGATATGGCTTTCCGGTTTAGCATGATACAAATCCTTCCGCTGCTTACTTTCAATATGGGGTTAATATATCATAAGAAACGCGAATTAGCGCAGGCTGAAAAATTTTTCAAGCGGGCAATGGAATACAATACGCACAGTTTGCAATCTTTACTTATGCTGGTAAGAATTTATATGGAGACTCAACAAGTGGATAAGGTAATACAGTTGCTTGAGCCAAGAATAGGACGTTTTAAGGATAAGTCTTTTAAAGCTGAAGCGCTGGCGAATTTGGGTAATGCCTATCGCCTGAACGGCGATCCTGATAAAGCGTTAAGATGTTATGAGCAGGGTGTTGTTTTGGCGAAAGAAATAGGCAATATAAATTTGGAAATTGAGCTTGAATTTATTAGTAAAGGCAAAATCTTCCTTAGCCTTAAAGAATACCGGCACGCTATAGAGAGTTATGTCAGAGGGCTTAATGAAGCGTTGTGGCGTTTAGGGGTTATTGAAGAAGGGGATAGGCGGAAAAACACTTTGAGCTCACGTACATTGCGTGCTTTACAGGAATTGGCAAAAAATAGAAAAGAAAAAAATCCAGCCTTGTTAAATACAGTTTTTAAAACGATAACGGGCGCGGCTGCCAGTTATTTTGCTGCCGGCGCTACCGGACAGGCGCAGCTGCTTTTTAAATTGGCATTGGATTTTGTCCAGGATGAAAAAGAAATATCCCGGTTGTATTTTAATCTCGCAGTTATCGACTTATCGGAGATCGAAGATAAAAAAGTACCGCCTCGTCAGGAAAGGTTGGTTATTTCCAATGTGCTTTCTTTATTAAAAAAAGCAGTGGAAAAAGATCCTGGTTTTGGCGAGGCTTTGGCTTCTATGGGAGGGATTTATTATGAGCGGTTCAATAATTACGATAAGGCGATGGAGATGTGGGAGCGCGCGGCCGCGGCAAATGATAGCGCGTTGAAAGTGGCATTGCATAATCTGATGGTTGTGCATTTTTGGAAATTTTATAAAGAAAAAGATGAAAAATTTCTGCGCCAGGCAATGGAAGAATTTACGCAGGTAGTAAAAGGATACGGGGAGTATGGGGAAATATATTATGCTTTATTCAGTACGGTTAAAGATAAGAAGACTATTATTATGATATGGGAGTATCTGCTTGAGCAAGAACAGGATGTTGTAAAGCGGTTTTGCGCTGCTTTTCATATTCAGCGCGATTTTAATAAACATCTCTGGCTAAGCGTGCTTAGAGATATCTATAAACAGAAAGATACAGAAAAAAAACGTAACTTTGCGGAAAACGCATTGGCGTTACTGGGATTGCTGGGAGATGAATATAGTTTTCAATTTATAAAGAAGAAGATTAAATGGGAACTTTCACAGTATAGAGAAAAGGGGAATAAAAAACATATTAATAATGTTATCGGCTGGATGGGCTGTTTGTCCGGGTTTAGGGATAATACGGTTATTGAATATTTAAGGGAGTTGGCAGGCCATGAATTGCTAAAGAAAAAGGAAAAAACACAAGAGGAGATAAGAGAGGTTATTGAAGTAATAGAGGAAAGGCAAGAAGCGTTTGTCTACTGGAAGAATAGCCTGGAAATAGAATTAGAGAAACGGAAAAAAGACGCGCGGAATTTATTTATCTTTTTAGAAGATGATGTTTTTGATCGTTGCTGGCAGGAATGGGTAGACAATGTCTGGCGTGTGGATTTAAGCGCGGGATTAGAAAAATGGGACTATTCTTATTATTTATCCGCTTTTGAAGTGGCAAGATATAAAGCGGTTTGGCATTTGCCAGAGAATTTAGTTAGGGCTGAATTAGGTAGAGCCAGGGAAACGGGAGTAAGTTCAGTTAAGGAATTGGAAGATCGGTTTAGAAAAGTAAAAACTCTTGCGGTTTTAAGAATGCAGCCAAATTCTGAAAGCTTGGAAAGTGTATTTGGAAAAGAATTAGCGGATCGCGTAATAAGATGGGTATCAGAAGAAAATTTATCCGGTTTTCAGATTAAGGCAATAAAAGTGTTAAGAATATTAGCGGCTGAATATCTTCAAAGTTTGGGGCAGGAAACGGAAGTCCCTGATTGGCTGGTGGACGAATGTTTTAAAAAAGCTAAACAAGAGGGGTTGAAGAGTGTAAAAAGTTTATTGGATGAATATTTTCGTAATGAACAAGAAAAGCAGCCGGACAGACAACAGGAACCGGGGTTAGAGAAAGAAACGGAAGTTACTGGCTTGGATGAGGGGACAGATAGGGACATAGCTGAAATAGCTGTGCCTGAAGAATTAACTGAAGAGGAAGAATCGGCAGAAGAAGACAATTTGGCAGAGGAGAATGCTATTGGCCTGGAAGATTCGGAAGAAATTGCCGAACCTGATAAATTGGGAGAGAAAATTATTGAAGTTTCTCTTGGAGAACAGTTAGCAGCTATAGCAGCAAATTATAGGCAATGGGAACAGGATGAGGATTGGCAGAGGTTATTTGCGCAAACGAGTTTCTTTTTAAGTAATGCGGAAGCTAATGGCTATGCGTATCTTGCTCAAGAAATTAGAGTGGCTAATCAGCGTGCGGTTGGGAAATTGGAAGAAATGCTAAATGCTCCGCTGGCTGTTCCTGCCGTTAAAAATGCCCCTAAAACAGCAAAAAGTAAAAGTGTAATGAAAGAAGAAGCTGCTAAGGAAGTAATAGGAGAAGATGCTGGGGAAGTTGAAGAATTTCACGCTAAACCGGTTAGAAAATTAGCTGATTGGGGAAAAGATATCCACGAGCTTACAAACAGGGGATTAGTATATTCTTCTGTGTTGTTTTTGGTTACGAATAACAGTCGAAGCCCATCTCCTCTTGATTATAATGAATTGGCATTATTAGCGCTAGAATTAGCAGAACTTCGGCTGGCTCCGCGGCTGCAGCAGACGGCGGTAAAGGTTATCTGTGCGGGCTTAGTGAAGGGGTTGGGGCAGGATGAATTAATACAGCTTGCCAAAGGATTAAAGGATTTTAAAGAGGAACAATTGCGAATGGCAAATGAGGCAGTTAATAGAGGTTTATCGATTGAAATTATTTTGAGACTTGCGCAGGATGTCCGGGGGATGGAAGATGAACAGATGGAATTAATTGTGCGGGCTTTAGAACAAGGCAGGGATCCGAATGCATTAGAAGATCTAATGCTAAGATTAATTGATGATACTGGGGTGAAATTGTTGGAACGGTCGATATAAATTAGCTTATTAGTTCTTAAGTTCATGAGTAGAGAGAACCGAAGAGATGACATTTATGACGTTAGAGACGTGAATGACGCGAGGATGAAAAGCTAAAAGGTTATTAAGTTACAAAGTCACAAGGACGCAAGGCCACCTGTAAAAAGTTTTTAGCCTGAAGCGTGAGGCTGCAGCGTTTATAAATTTATGAAAAAGATATTAAAAATAATTTCAATAATATTGATCCAGGTATTTTTGGTGATGGATAGTGGTTCTTTATCCGAAGAATCTTTTTTCATCAGGCAAAAACAGCCGTTAAGTACGCTTGCGCCTAGTGTGCTTATAGACGGAAAACAATTCATGATTGCGTATCAGTTTTATCATAAGGCGATTAAGACAAAACATCCTTTTGAGATAGCCGGAGTGGAACCCGAGGTTGATCGTATCAGGATAGCTTCCGAATTAATTCGAGAAGGCGATGAATTCAAAGAAGAATCCAGGATTGATGAAGCAGTCCAAACATATGAGATTGCTTTACGCTCGATTTCCAAAGAAATAAGATTGCGGCAGGATGTCCCGGGCAAGAAAAATTCTGATGCAGATAGATTGTTAAATGAAGCTACTGATGAATTATTAAGAAAGCTGATTGAGCTGATTGGGCTTAAAAAAACAATCAGATTTTTGCAAAAAAATGATATCCAGTTTAACAAAGAAGACCTTGCTTATAAGTTGAGAAGTCAAGCCAGGGATTTTACAGATGAGTCAAAGATTGAGGAAGCTATTCTATATTATCAGACAGCATTGGATTTGGTCTCTGATAGCCAAGACAAATATGAAGAAATGCGTTCAATGATGGTTAAAATGCTGGAAGAGAAAGCTGATGATATTTTGAGAATGAAGGATGGGAAAAAATATTCCGATATTTTACGTATTTTTAAAAAGGTATTTGGGACAGATATTGATATCCCTGGGCGGTTATATTCGATGAATGAAGAATACAAAAGACTAAAGAAAGAGGTCCCGGGAGGAATAAGCAGGGCAATAGTTGAAAAAACTATAAATCTTGTTGAATTCATGCTTGTCTCTGTGGGGATGGATTTAAAAGATTCAAATTTGAAATTTTCCGAAGGTAACGTGGTTATTTTTATAGGAGGCGTTCAAAAAGCGTTGGTAGTAGGCCCGTCTTTGCCAATATTGTTCTTAAAAACTGTAAAAAGCGCTTATTTTGCTGAAAAGAATATTGTGGAGCGCTTAAGTTACGGCTGGTTATTTGCCGAGAGAGAGGTTTTTAGGGTTTACCGAAAGCTGCATCCGGTCTTGCGCCAGACAATAATAGAAACTAAAATTATCCCTTTTAATTTAAGAGTGTATATCTTTTTGGCAAAAATCATGGAGTTTATCGCTAAATTTTTGCGTTTTGAGACAGAGCGGTATGTCCTGAAAATGACAGAGGCAGAAGTTAAACTTAATTTAACCTCTGATAATCAATTTTCTTCTCTTGAAATTGACTTCAAGGCTGCTGTTGATCAAAATGAGTTTAAAGAAGCTCTGCAAGTTTGGGATCCAACGATGGGAAAAGTGGCTGTTGATTTAACCTGGCCCAGTGATGAGAAGGTTATAATTACTGTCCCCGAAATCGGCCGAAAAGTAGCCAGCTGGCCTTTTTTGATTTTTCGAATCGGACAGGGTACTTTTGGCAAGGAAAGCTTTATTCGGACCAAAGATAAGAAAATAGTGCCGTTTAGGCCATATGGGTTGGTAGTAAATTTGATTGAAACACCGCCGATGATTAATAGGTGTTTAACCGTAGCTGAAATGAGCGTAATAAGTTATTTATATGACCTTATTTCCAGAGATGAAAAATATAGGAAAAAAGGTATTTTGTACTTAGTCGAATATATAACTGCCTTTTCAGGAAGCCAGGACATAAAGCTAAAATATATTATAGAAGATTTTCTTGAGATTATTGCCCTCCAGGGGCCGGTTGAGCACGGAAGCCTTTATCCTGCTTTGGCTGAAATCTTTCAGAAACTGATAGAAAAAAAAGTTATTGAACAGGAAAGGTTAGTGGAAATTCTTATAAATTTTTATAAATTGAACAAAGGAAGTAAAAATAATACGCATTTGTTTGCCATAAGAATACTGGGTATTGTTGGCGGTGATAAAGCCATTAATTTTTTAAAAAGTATTTTGGCCGAGGCTAAAATACTTGAAGGAGAAAAGCAGATTGAAGAGGGGCAAGAGGCGGATTCTGACGGGAAGATTTCCGAGGCTATTATCAGCAGGTATAAAACGGAATTTAAAGAAATTAAAGACGCTTTAAAGGTATCGGAATTAGCATGGCTTAAAAAATTGAGGGGGAAGATCAGGCGCAGGGATGCGCTTAACGATGACGAAGCTAAGCGTCTTTGGGCGGATTTAAAGGGGGATTTTGATTCTGTGCGTGTATTTAAAGAGGCAGCGCGTATTGTCGAAGATATAATAATGCTTAAAAGGGAAGAAGCTTTTAATTTTCTTAAAGATGCTGCCATGGAAGATTTTGTCGAAGCGTTTTTGAAAGTGATTATACAGCCGGATGAGTTCCCCCGCAGGCAGCGGCGTAAAGTCGAAGATTTTCTCGAATCATATTTTGAGATTGTTTTTACTCATATTTGGGAATTTACTGCTGCTCGTGATGTCCTGAAAAAACTGGAAGTATCAAATGTCAAAGACTTAGTCAGCCTGTACTATTTATTCGGGGATGAAATTAAGGATAAAAACTATAAAGAGGTTAAGGAAGCAATATATGTCTGCAGCCTTTTTCCGGCCGGATTCCGGACTCTGGAAGAGTTTAAAAAAGAAAAAGAGATAGTTTTAGGCCGTTTAAAGGCAGCTTTAAAAGAAAGAAATTTAGACGATATTTTTGAAAGTAAGTACGCTTTTGAAATTGCTGATTTTTTAAAATTAGTTCAAAGATTAAAAACACAGGAGCAGGTTTTCCACTTTAAGAATGTTTTGCTTTCAACTTTAAAAAAGAACAATCTAGAACCGGGAGAGCTTTCCGCGGAAGATAGGTTCAGGTCTTTAAGATATTTTTTAAATAATATGATTATTTGCGCGGCAAAGGATAAATCAAGCGCTTTAGTTTTCAACCGCGGCTCTAAGTTCCAATTTGACCCGGAGAATAATCTGCTTGAAATTGCTACAGGGCAAAGGATTGATTCTTATCAGGTGGTTTTTGAGGAAAATTCTTTAAAGCTTTATAATGGGCAAAGGTATATCGCCAAATTGGACTGCGAACGAGTTGGTGAAGAGATACTTTTTACAAATATAGAGATAATTTCTGATTTTCAGAACGAAAAACTTGGGTATAGTTTAGCTTATGTAATGATGAATTTAAGCATGATTCACTTGTTTGAAAAAAAAGGTGATTCCTTTGAGGCTATCCGTTTCAAGAATGTTATGTTTTCTCCGAAGTCTAATCCGTCATCTGTCAGCCTGGTAAGACGTTATGGAGGAACACCGGAGATCAAAAAGGCGGATGTGATAACTTTGATTAGCAGACAGGAAGTAAAGGTTGAGATTGCGTTTGGCGGGCCTAAAATGAACGAGCCGTATTTTAGATTTAGGGTAAAAAAAGAAAAGGGATACTGCATCACTGATAAATTCATTGTTGCTGATGAGGGCCTTGTCACTGACAAAGACGGGAATACTTTGAAGATTTTTTTAAAATTAAATGATGCCCGGCCGGAAACTGATGTGGATATTTATGAGCAATTTGTAAAAGATAAAGAAGGGTTAATAAAGGAGTGGCTTGAAAAAGGAAAATATTTTGTTAGCGGGACATATATTTGCAAAAACTTTCAGGATTTGAAATATCTGAAAATATTTATAGAGCAGATAAAAAGCATGCATATAGTAATGTTGGGGAAAAGCAAAGAATTAGATGATGCCGGCAGAAAAAACAGAACGGATATAGATGAGATTATGGCTGCGTTATCAGAGGGATTAGGTGCGCGTAATGAAATATTATCGGAAGATAAATTTACCCGGGAATTTGTTGAACAGGCGATTTAACTGGCTCATAGCTCATGGCTGATAGCTCATGGTTGATAGCTTCTGGTTCATAGCAAATCTGAATACAGAGGGGCGATTGGCGATATGAATGACGTTAGAGACGTAAGGACGAAAAACTAAAAGGCCGCAAAGTTACAAAGTCACCAGGTCACAAGGACACAAGTATGCAGTTTTTAGCCTGAAGCATGGAGCATGCGGCTTTTGAAGCTTTTGTAAATTTATGAAAAGACTATTAAAATTAACTTTAATTTCCTCAATTCTATTAGTTTTGATGCTAAATTATTTTTTTGTGTCAGAATCGGAGTTTTTACATAATATCTCTATGGTAAATCAAACGGTATTATCTCCATCTGTGCAGATTATTAATAAAGAATTTCAGGATACATTTAAGATACTTCCCCTCCAACCGGAGAAAAACAAAAAAGGTATTTCGGCTGTTTTGCAAAACATTATAGACAGTCCGGAGTTATTGAAATTAGTACAGGAAGGGAATTTAACTGCGCGCAGTTACAGGAGAGGATGTGGCTTAAGTATAAATCTTGTCCGAAACTATTTAAGTAGGCTTGTAAAAGAAGGATATCTAATAAGAGAAGGGTATCCTCCTGAAGGATACAAGTATGGGTTTTCTAAAATGGGCACACAATATGCAGAAAGGTTATTGGCTATAAGATTAGTGCAAAGAGATTTTCAAATGCAGATGAAAAATCTCTTTAACGGCAAAGGTGGTGTTATTCAGCCAAAACCTCGTACAATTTGTTATTATTGCTCAGGCAGGGATATAAAGAGTTTAATGGAAGTTATAGAAGCGAATCCGTCTGTGGGAAACGTAGTTATGGTGGATAAAAGGAAAGAACAAATGCGTTTGCTAAAACAAGAATTGAAATCTGTATTTGATAGGTATGAACAAGTTTCCAGGAATGAATTTAATTGTTATAAAAAAAACAGGAAAATAAGGTTAAAATTTTATTTAGATGATTTTGTAAATATTAAGCGTTCTTTTTTGCCGTCTGGAAGTGTTATATATATATCAAAATTGCCTGGTAAAAATGGAAGCCTTTCATATGAAACGTCATTCTTCTATGCTAAGTTTATATCCAATATGGCTGTTGGTGATTATCTTTATGTCCAGGATGCGCGGTTACCGTTTAGAAAGATATCTGTTGCTTTAGCTGGATTGGAAGAAGTTGCTATCCCTGGGATACAAAAAGGAAAGATTGTTTTGCAGAAACATCCAGATGAGGATTTTGCTAAAAATCAATGGGTTGAGAAAGGATGGAGAATATATTTAAATACTCGCAAGTATCAATTAACTTCGATTTATACTTTGATGGAAATAGATAATGCTTTATACCGATTATATGTTAGCACTGCCAGCCAGCCGGATAAATTGGTTACTAATGGATATTATACATTACCAGCTAAAAAATGGGGAAATATAGCTTTTTCGGAACTTGATTATCTTTTAGCTAATGCTGGAGAAGAAATAACGCGGGATGTAAATAGAATTAAAGCAGGAATAGAAATAAGCGGAATGGTCGGACAAGCGATATAAAAAGATTCCAGATTGAAAAAGACAGAAGGATAAGCGATAAAATTAAAAGTTAAAAATAAATCTAACTGCGAATAGGGAGAAACGAATAATGCGTAGCATTTAACAGGGTACGCTTAACGCAAATAACGATGAAGCATTTAGTTGAACTGATCATAATAATTTTAATTTGTTATTTTTCTGGAGTGGCTTCGGTTTATGCTGCAATGTATAAACCAACTGCCAGTCTTTCTCCCCGCATGTGTCTATCCAGTGAAGGGATTAGGGATTTTTTTTCTAAAACCACGGCCGGCCATGCAGTAGAAGAAAAAGTTCCGTATTTTAGCATTGTCGGTTTTTTTCACCGATTAGGGAATGAAGGAGAGGAGTTTTCCAAAGAAGATAATTTTTGGGCGGGATTAATCGGCGCCGGAATACCTGGTTATAATAAAGAAAGGATTAGGCAGATTTATGGGCCGATTATAGAAGAGTTAAAGAAAAATTTAGGCAGTTTAAAAGGCAAAAAGATCCTTGAAATCGGAGCGGGTTATGGTGAACTGCTAGAGTATTTACAAAAAGAGGAAAAGGCAGTTGTCTATGGGCTTGAGCCGTCTTCTCTGTCTGTGCAGCTTGCTCTAAGGCGGGAAATTAATGTAAAGCAGGGGTATGTTAAAGATGTCCCCTGGTTTTTCTGTAAAATAAAATTTGATGCCGTAATCAGCGCTCGGGTTTTTGAGCCGATTGGGTTAAAGTCTGAGGCAAAGGCAAGAGAGATTATTAGAGAAATAAATTTTTATCTAAAAGACGGTGGGGTGCATATCCACGCTACTGCCGATATCATTTACAAGAGGCCCTTTGAATTATTTTTTAGCCAGGATAGAGTGGAATATTTTACCCGTGAACAATTGATTGATTCGATGTTTAACCATTTAGTGGTTGTTAAGGAAAAAAGTTCAACGCGTAAGGATAATCAGCTTCTTTTAACTGCTGCAGCAGCGGATAGAATGCCGAAATCTTGGAAGATAACGCGGTCTCGGGGCATAACAATCGAAGTAGAAGATAATGGGCGGATAAGTTCCTGTAAGTTTAGTCTTGATTCGATACGTAGAAATAAAGAAGACTGGTTTGATACTGAAGGCATAAATTTAGATGTTCAAAAAATAGTGGATATATATGCATTGGGTATCTCTAAAGATAGAAGGGTAACTTGGAAATATGCGGCCAGCAAAGATGATCTGCCGGTTAAAAATATCCTTATCACGCAACCGGACATTTCATTTTGGAGGATGTTTTATTTTTTAGCTAAGCAAAAATCAAAGTTTATTGCCTGGGTGAATGAAAATCCGATTATTGTTATCAGGTTCAATGAGAAGTATTACTGTATTGCGGGCAATCACAGGCTGTTATATTATCGGATGATGAATATAGAACAAATCCAATGCCAAATTATTAATGTAAGAACAAATGATTTATTTTTTAGGACAGAGTTCGAAAAAATTTTAGAAGAACAGGTGGCTAAAGTTAGGGATTTATTTGGGCGAAAAGATATTGATGCTCTTCTTGTTAATTTTTTTAGGAAATTGACCCCGTTTGTTGAGATAACACTTAAAAAGCAGTTAAGCTTTGATGGAATTAGGTTTGTTGAGCAAGCGATTTGATGAAGCAGGCAGTAATGGGCAGAGAGTAGAGATAACCGAAGGACTAAAGAAAAGGCACTAAGTCGCAAAGACATTAAGGCCCAAAGTGCGGAATGAATATTTTTAAACTTAGACATGCGACCCTGTGCCTCGGTGGACTAGGATTTGAATAGTTATGAAAAAAACACTAAAAATAACTTCAATAAGACTAATTCAGTTGGTTTTATTATTAGTGACTGGGTTTATTTATACGGCAGATGTTTGTTCTGCGCAGGAAGCCATAGAGGCTCTTTCTCCTTGGCTGCATATAAATGATAAATTAGTAAAAGATGGTTTTTTTCTTTCGAAATTATTTTTGCCGATTGTTGATATGGTATATAAAATCAGGTTAAACAAAGATAATTATAATGAACTTCCAATAGTTATCTCATATTGGAAAAATGGAGGCGGCGGTATTAGTGTTAATTTCGAAGTGCATTTTAAGCATGATAAGCCCGGTATACTGCATGCTATTTTCGCTGCGCTTAGCCAAAAGGATACGGGAGGAAACTTAGTCACCCATGAGGTAAATGTTAACTGGTTTGAACTTTTAAATACTGAAAGAGAATGGATATTAAAATTAAGTTGCGAAGTAAAAGATTTCTATCGGCTAAAACGTATTGTGAGAGAATTGGATATGAATATGAGGGGAATAAGCCCAAAAAGTCCATTCGAGAATGGGTATAGAGTAAATTATGTTGTTGAATTTGAGTTAGAAAGACCGGAGACTCTTCCCCAGGTTACGGAGTTTTTCGCCGACGAAGAACAAAATATTAATATTCTTTCTTTTTTAACGCCAAAGTTTGTTGCTGAAGGGCAAGATTTATCAAAATTTATTTTTGAAATTGAAATACCAGAAGATAACCCAGCAAAGATGTTTAGGAACGTTAAGATGCCGTTATCCAAAAGGGAAAAAGAGGAATATTATTTAAATTTCATCAGGGATTCTCTTTCTATAATCACCGGGTGCAGGTTATCTTGCGTAAAGATTACTAAAGGAACGATCGTAGACAGAACATTGCAAAAAATGATTGAAGATATAACTTGGCGGGGAGAGAAAGAAGAATTAATGGGAATTTTATCTGTAAATAAAAATACGATTAGGCAGGCGTTGGAAGTTATTGCCAGGAAAAATTTAGGCCGCGCAAGAAAAAACAAAACTGCTCCCTATATTTCTCACCAGATAGACATAGCCAAGAATATAGACGCGGTATTTAATCTTTTTACACCGGAGATTCTTAATTATCTTTCAGGATATATGCAGCATCCGGCGGTTACGATATTGACGGCGATTATCCTCCATGATGCTGTTGAGGACAGGGATATTTCCGAGGGAGATTTAAGAGAACAATTCGGAGAAGATGTATATGGGATAGTCATGCTGCTTACTAAAAATAGAGGAGATAAAGAAATAAAGTACTATGAAAAATTGAGTTCGCGCAAAGATATCGTTGCTTTGGTTTCCCAACTCGTAAAAATTGCCGATAAGCATCACAATTTAAGCACTTTAAAAGGAGTGAACGATGCAACTAAACTTAGAACATTCTTTTCCTGCTTAGAAGCATTCATCCCTGAATTTATTGATAAGATTGATTTAACAAAGATAGAGGATAGCGGATTGCGTTTAGTTTTTAATCGGGCAATAAAGGTTATAAAAAAGAAGATTGTAGAGTCAGGTAAAGAACTTGAACTTTTGGATGAAAACGGCAGGATTGATGGAGGGCAGTTTAAAATTTATGCTGAAAGAGAAAATATTAAATCCGGGATAACCATTTACCAGAACGTAATTAATAGGATGCGGGATGATGTGGAAACCGCTTCTGGCAGTAATCGTGATGACAAGAAGATTCTTAAACCATTAGAAAAATTATTAGAGAAAGAAGTGTTGTTAGAACAGGCGATATAACTTGCTGCGCAGGAGTAAAACGTAGCAAGTAGAGAGTAACGAGTAGAGAGAATAGTTTTCTTGCTACTTTCTACTTGAATAAGTAAAAATATATGATTAAAAGACTATTAAAACTAACTTCAATTATATTGATCCAGTCGTTTTTGTTAATGAATATTGCCTGGGCCGGAGAAAATAAAGGCACAGATTGTTTTGAAAATAATTATTTATCTCCTAGTGTTAGGATAGATAATAATCAATTTCAGCAGTTTTATTCTGTTTTCTGCGCAAACTCAAAGCCAGAAGCCTTACTTTTTGACGATTCAGTAAATTCTCCTTTGCATATATCCAGAGATGAAGATATTCAACAGATAAGACAAGGAGGTAGTTCAGGTTTACAAGAAAGGAAATATCCTAAAGTAATCTTGATTAATGCCAATCATCGTAGTTCAGTAAGAAGTATTAAGCCTTTAGGCATAGCCAGAATCAGCGCGTACCTTAAACAGAATAAAGTTGATACTGAATTTGTTGATGCTAACAGGGATAGTTTGACTGCGCAGGAAGTTGCCGGACAGGTAATTTCTATCAGAAAAAATTATAAAGGAAAGCTTGTCTTGGGGGTAAGTTTATTCCCGGTAGATACGGAATTCTTGTCGGCATTTTTAAGGGCATTACCGGCAGATATTAAACAAGATAAAAATTTATCTATTTGCGCGGGAGGATACCTGCCTACAATGTCACGGCTTGATTTTTTGGATAAATTCCCTGAAATTGATTTTATTGTAGTAGGAGAAGGGGAAGTTCCTTTATTTAAAGCAGTGCAAGCGATTGCGGATGAAAAACCGCTTAGAGGCATAAATAATATTATTTACCGGGAATCAGGCGGCAGTATTATTACAAATCCGCAGCGCCTTTTAACCACGGAGGAATTAGACAGTTTACCGGCCCCTGATTATGAGGCTATATTACAGGGTAAGAGGGACTTTTTTAGTAAAAAAGCATTATTGGATACAGCGCACGGCTGTCCCGGGCGCTGTACTTTTTGCGGGATACATGAGTTCTTTAATGAGGTCAAATCCGGAAATTTTGCTGTCGCGGGCGCGGCGCTAAAAAATCTTTTCTGGCGGCCCAGGTCAGCAAAAAGAGTTGTTGATGAAATTGAATATCTATATAATTCTTACGGGATACGAGGGTTTGATTTTGTAGATGATGATTTTGTTGGTACTGACCCCAAACGCGCTAAGGCAATAGCCGAAGAGATTATCAGGCGCGGGCTTAAAATAAGTTTTTGGATACTTACCAGGTCTGATTCAGTAAGCGGTAATGAAGAAGTATTTGTGGAATTGAAGAAAGCCGGCTTAAAACAGGTCTTTATCGGCGTAGAAAGTAATGATGCTAAACAGCTTAAGTATTATGGTAAGGCTATAACTCCTGAAATCAACCAGCATGCAATTGAAATTCTGCAGCGCTTAGGGATAGGCATGCGCATAGGATTTATTAATTTCTATAAAAGGAGTACGCTTGAACAAATCAGAAATAATACCGCGTTTATTGAAAAATATAATTTGCAGCCCTCGATCCCGACGCCTGCAAACAAGCTGATGATTTATAAAGGCTCGGCATTATATAAAAGATATAAAAGAGAAGGAGTGAAGCTTATCCCTGCCGGAGAGACGGAAAATGATTATGAGTTTGATGATGGTAATGTGGCATTGCTTTATGATATAACTAAGAAATTTGCCGATCAAACTTACCCATTGATGGTTTATTTTCGCGAATTACAGGAGATGCATTATTATTCTCCGTCTAAGCTCAACGAAACAGCGGATATGTATTTTAAAAGTCTAAAGATGATAGAGTTTAATTTTTTTAAAGAAGTGTTGGCGTTAGTTGAAGAGAAAGACGGTTTAAGCGCAGAAGCAAAGAAAAAGTTACTAAATATAGAGATAAACTATAATAAGCAGATTTACGCGTTAGTTAAAGAGTTTCAGGATAATTTACATGATGGATATAAAAATGAAATCCCGTTTTCAGAAAAGGCATTATTGGCTACGCCGCTTGATAAGTTGAAAAAGATTTTAGTCGAAGAAGGCGATTGCTGGGTTTTGCATGGTGATTTAAAAGGCTTGTTTGAAAGGAATTTTTACTATGGAAGAGAAGCTATGGATGTCTTGATAAATAAGATAGAGGAATCCTTAGGCGGTGCCTGTATGAGGCTTGTTTCGGATGAATTTATAGCACTTATTCCTAAAAAGCATAGTAAAGACGAAGTGCAAAAAATGACGGTTAGGCTTGTTGCCGAGGCGCTTGAATATTTTAAAGGCAGATATGGTTTCGCAGCCTTGGAAATAAATCAGGAAACCGGGAATTGGAAGGATGTATTAAAGAATACCCCGGGAGTCAGAGAAGTAGTAAATCTTCCTTTAACTGAAGCCGGTAATTCGCTGCGTAGAGATTTCCTTGTTTTTGAAAAAGAAGAGGGAATGACTTTAGAAGGTACTCTGGAAAATATTGTAACACAGGTTAATAACTCTTACGGCAAAGAGGTTATAACAGCAAAGATGGATTTGCCTATGCTTGCTCCATTATTACCGTTTGGAGGAGTCAGGGCGGCAAATGTTTCCAGCCCCAGGGAAGATCTTGATGAGTGGATCGAAGATATTCTCCGGGTGGCTTCTTATCTGCAGAATATAGCGAAACAAAATTTTCCTTTTGTTAAAATTGAAGAAGACGCGGTAATCCCTATGCCTGAAATAGAAAAAGAGGTTCCGGCGGATGAAAGGGATAGCTTAGTTAAAGAAGCGCAAGTGATTAGCAAGGATTTAAAAATAAGGCCGTATAAATTGGAAGAAATATATCCTGCTTATAAACGCAGTTCTTTATACGCGATCATCAGGGATCTTTTATTATATACCAATAGAAACGTGGGTTTGTATAAGATTAACGTTGGATATACAGCTTCTGATTTGGCTTTGAGTAAGAAGATGTATGAGGCTAAAGGTAAAAGGCAGTTGAGATGGAGTGATTATGGCAAGTATATATTCGGGCTTAAGTCTATTTGGGGCATATTCGGCCATAAGGCAGTAAATACGCTGATATTATATTTGAATATAGCGCTGAATAAAATTTTTACAGACCTTTCGCTAAATTATTCTGTTACGATTGTCCGCCAGCCGCCTGAAGTTTTCTATCTGGTTGTTGATACGGAAAAAGGGGAACCACTTCCTTTTGCAAGCGATATCCTTGCTAAGCTTGATGAATTGACTAGGGGTACGGCTGATTTTTTAAAAAGAAACTTTATGCTTGAGCCGGTGTTTGAGGCTTCTTTAGCAGAAGGTATCCGGGTAGGTAATGACGCGGCTAATTTAATAGAAGCGGTGGATTTTACTTCCCAAATAAGAGAAAGTGTACAAGGGATAAGCTCTCTTTTTAA
The DNA here is from genome assembly GCA_016213925.1 of Candidatus Omnitrophota bacterium. Taxonomy (GTDB): domain Bacteria; phylum Omnitrophota; class Gorgyraeia; order B26-G9; family B26-G9; genus JACQZH01. The sequence goes on from JACQZH010000056.1 coordinate 22,110, forward strand.
CTTAAACCGGGTGGATACTTATGAAGAAGTTATGGCAAATTATGCTCAAGCAAGCCGGGAATATTTAGAAGGCCAGGTAAAAATAAGAGAAAGGGCTAAATCGGAAATAGAAGAGCTGATAGGATCTGAAGAAGCTCTTTTAGCGGAGTATAGAAAATATCTTGCTGTTAACGCGCCTGCTTTACAGACAGAGGATATCCTAAGTATGATATTTGAAAAAGAAGATGCATTGCTTTTTGAGGAGTTAGAGCTTATTGGGCAAGCGATATAGAAAGCAGGGCTTAAGGAGCAGGGGATAAATATGTATGCTCAAAACCTTCAGCCTGAGTGCAACTTGCAGCATTTCTGGTTTGCGGCCTGCAGCTTTTATAAACTTGAATCCGAAATAGCTTGGGCTAGTTTCGCGAATTCTTCAAGGCTAAGCCGTTCTCCTCTGATGGAAGAGGGGATATTTATTTTAGCAAGGATCTCTTTTAGAATTTCTTTTTTAATGCCGATACTTGGATTGCTTAATAAGCTGTTTAAGAGGGTTTTTCTCCGTTGCGAAAAAGCTGCTTTTACAACGTTAAAAAATAATTTTTCTGATTTTACTTCAATAAAAGGTTTTTCCAAGATCTTTAACTGTACCAGCTCGGAGTCTACTGCTGGTGGAGGCAGAAAAAAATATCTTGGAAAAATTTCTATTAATTGCGTTTTAGCGTAGAATTGCGCGAGTACGGATAGCCTGCCGTAATCTTTTGTTCCTGGCACGGCGACTATCCGTTCGGCGACTTCTTTTTGGATAGTGACCGTAATTGTGTCAATGTATCGGCGTTGTTCTATGAGCGTGGTAATGATTGGCGAGGTAATATAATAAGGCAGATTGCCTACAACTTTTAATTTTTTTCCTTCGAATATTTCTTTCAATTCGAATTGCAGGATGTCTTTAAAGATTAATTTTGTATTGGGGAAATCACGTAATGTTTCTCTTAAGATAGGCTCAAGATGGGGATCTTTTTCCAAGGCATAAAAGCGAAAAGCTTTTTTAGCCAGGTTAATGCTTAAATTTCCGATACCAGCTCCGATCTCAAGCACATGATCATTTGCACAGCAGCTTATACCGCTAATCCGTGTTAATGCCTCATCATTGCAAAGAAAATGCTGGCCTAAACTTTTTTTGGACCGCAGCTTATATTTAGCCAGTATGTTCGCTGTGCGGGACATAAACTTTAGTTTTTTTCCTTTTGCGCGGTTTGTTGTCAGCCATTTCAATTGCCAACTTTATTGCTTCGATCATAGCTGTTGGGTCAGCTTGATTTTTTCCGGCAATGTCAAAAGCTGTTCCATGATCAGGAGAGGTGCGGATAAAGGGAAGCCCCAGAGTAACGTTTACGCCTTTGTCGAAATAAAGAGTTTTAAAAGGAATGCAAGCCTGGTCATGATACATGGCGATAACAGCGTCAAATTCGCCGTTTTTTGCTTTCCAGAATATGGTATCCGCGGGAAAAGGCCCTTCGACTTTTACTTTTTGACTGCGTGCTTTCTTTATTGCCGGAATAATGTGGTCTTTTTCTTCAGTACCGAAAAGTCCGTGTTCGGAAGCGTGAGGATTTAAAGCGCAGACTCCGATGAGCGGTTTTTTTATCTTAAAAAAAGTATTCATTGTCCGATGCACGGCAAAAATTGTATCTTGTACTTCGGCTCTTGTTATTAAAGGCGCTACATTTTTTAACGGGATATGTATTGTTACAAGTATGATCTTCATTTTTTCCGCGCAGAACATCATGCGTACATACCTGGCTTTGAAACGCTGCGCTAAAATTTGCGTATGCCCCTGGAAATGATATCCGGCAAGGTTTAATGATTCTTTGTTTATCGGAGCGGTAACTAGCGCGTCAAGGCTGTTGCTGGAACGCAGGACCAGGCAAGCCATATTTATATATTCGTAAGCAGCTTTTCCGCAGCGGGCATCTATTTTACCGTAAGGTATATTAAAAGTAATATTGCCAAGATTGATGAAGTTGATCAATTCGTCGCTTAAATGCAGGCGGCCGATATCAGAGAGGATATGAAAATTAAATGATTTCATGCCCAGTTGGCGCTGTAAATGAGTGGCTGTGCCATAGTCTCCGATGAGCAGAAATGTCGCTTTTGAGCGCAACTGTTTATCGCTCAAAGCTTTAAGGACTATTTCCGTTCCGATTCCTGCCGGGTCGCCTAGTGTAATGCCGATTCTAACTTTTTTCTTTGCTATATTTGTCATCTGTTTTCACCTCAATAAATGCGGTTTCTTTTAGTTTGTCAATCCACTTTTTAAAGTTGACTTTAATTTTTTCGTCATACAGAATGTTTTTTATTTTAGCCTGCATTGATTCTATGCCTGGAATGAGCGATTCTTTTTTGTCCTCGACTTTAAAGATATAATATCCGGTGGAAGTCTTGAGCGGTTTAGAAAACTCTCCGATACTTAACTCAAACACAACTTCTTCGATTTCTTTACGAAGCGACCCCTGGTTCATATAGCCCATGTCTCCGGCATCAACAACATTCGGCGCTTCCGAATACTTTTCCACAAGCTCAACAAACGGAACATTTTCCTTTAACTGCGTATAGATATCATTAGCTTTATTCAAAACTTCTTCTTCATTGTTATTTATATTTAGGAAAATACTTCGCAGCCTTATTTGCGCGGGGATCCTGAATTTTTCTTTGTTGTTTCCATAGTATTCGAGAATATCCGAGGGGGGGATGATTATTTTATTTAAAACTTCCCGGGAAATAAATTTTTTTATTAACAGTTGCTCTTTATAGCGTTTACGCAGTTCCGGCAGGGACATTTTTTGGTTTTCTAATATTTCTTCGAATTCCTGGACTGTTTTAAAATTATTTTTTAAATCGTCAATCATTTTATCGATTTCTTGATCTTCCACGGTTAATTCTTTTTTTATCGCTTCCTGAAGAATGAGTTTATCCTCAATTAACTGGTTTAAAATATCGGCGCGCGCGGTTTCAAGTTTAGTTTTTAACTCGTCGCCGGTATAGTTGTTTTTGTATTGCATGTAAATAGGAGCGAGTATTTCATCAACATCAACCTGGGTAATGGCTTCTCCGTTTACAACAGCAATGATCTTATGCGTAAATTCTGTTTGTGTATAACCACAGCAGGCATTGGCGATATACGCAAGAAATACTATTAGGAAAGCAAGATGCTGAAACATTCTCTGTTAATCCTTATCTATTTGAAGGGTTGTTGGATTATTCAATAATAAAATATAACATAAAAGCACTTTAAATTCAAGAAAAGAATTTGTTTGTTTTTAAGGATGTTTCGCTATGTTTTCTTTTAAAGTATCGATGGAGTGATTCAAAAGCCGGCAATAGAGGTCAAATCCTATAGCCATGATATAACCGTGCTGTTCTTCGCCGAGCAGGTTGCCGGCTCCGCGGATTTCCAGGTCTTCCATGGCGATTTTAAACCCGGAGCCTAAGGCAGTGAATCTTTTTATTGATTCTAAGCGCTTTTGCGCGTCTGGATTGAATATAGCGTGTTTTGGAGTAAGAAAGTAAGCGTAAGCTTTACGGTCAAGCCTTCCGACTCTGCCGCGCAGCTGATAGAGGTCAGCTAACCCGAAATTCTGCGCGTTGTTGACAATAAGGGTATTGGCATTAGGTATGTCCAGCCCGGATTCAACGATAGTCGTTGATATCAGGATATCAATTTTATGTTCGATAAATCCGAGCATTACTTTTTCCAATTCTTTTTCATCCATGCGTCCGTGCCCGATAGCGATATTGGCTTTTGGAACAAGGCGTTTGATCCGTTCATAAATCAACTCAATATCCTCGATGCGGTTATGGATAAAAAAGATCTGGCCGTTTCTTTCCAGCTCATTATCAATAGCGCTTTTTACCAGTTCTTCATCGAAGGCGCAAACAAACGTTTCAATAGGAAGGCGCTTATCCGGAGGTGTATTGATCGTGGACATGTCTTTTACTCCTACTAGCGACATGTAAAGCGTGCGCGGTATAGGAGTGGCTGTAAGCGTCAGCACGTCTACGAGTTCACGGAATGTTTTAAGTTTTTCTTTTGCTTTTACTCCGAAACGCTGCTCTTCATCGATTATGATTAATCCGAGATTCTTAAATTTTATATCATCGGAAAGGATACGGTGCGTCGCGATAACTATGTCAACTGTTCCTTGCGCGAGCGTTTTTATGATTTGCTCCTGCTCGGAATTGGTTTTGAAGCGGCTGAGCATTTGAATATTTACGGGAAACTCTTTAACCCGTTCAGTGAAATTATGGTAGTGCTGTTCAGCAAGGATTGTAGTCGGTACGAGCATAGCTACTTGTTTATTGTCCATGACCGCTTTAAAAGCGGCGCGGAAAGCAATCTCGGTTTTTCCATATCCGACGTCGCCGCAAAGCAGACGGTCCATCGGCGATTGCGACTCCATGTCTTTTTTCGTTTGGGCCCAGGCTGTTTTTTGGTCAGGAGTTTCCTGATAAGGAAAACTTTCTTCGAATTTAAGCTGCCATTCGCTGTCTTTAGAAAAAGCGAATCCGGAAAGAGTACTGCGTTTTGCCTGTATCTTAAGCAGTTCCAAGGCAAAGCTGTTGATTCCTTTTTGTGTTTTTGCTTTTGTGCTTTGCCAGAGTTTGCCGGTGAGCTTGTGCAGTTTTGGAGAATGGCCGGCAAACCCGATATATTTCTGTAAAAGATGTTTCTGTGAAACTAAAAGATAAAGGTTATCTTTATCGGCATATTCGATGACGATGTGGTTTTTCCCTTTAAGTTTTTCTATGCCTACATATTTGCCGATACCGTGGTCAATATGCACGACAAAGTCATTTTTTTGCAATTCTTCGAATTTGTTTATTTCCAGGCGTTCTGTTTTAAAAGTGCTGTGAAAACTTTTAAAAGGCAGAATGATCAGCGGATTTTGCGGATTTATTAATTTTCCTGTGCCGCGGGAAAACGTGAATATCTTTTCAATTATATCAAATCCCAGTTCAATGCGCGCCGGCTGTTCGTAGTTAACCGGATAAATGTCGATTATCGACCCCCGGCGCGCGAAATCGCCTTTTAGCTCTGCCTGCTCCGAGGATTTATAACCGAAATCCAGCAGCTGCTGGAATGTTTTTTCAATGTTGAATGGCTGTCCGGGATATAATTTTATGATTTTGAACATAATACTGCTATTTTAATACTTTCGCGTTTTATAGGCAATAAAAAGGCAAAAGGCAAAAGACAGTTTTTTCTTGACATTTTTAGGATAGGCGTTTAATATAAAAATCAGTTATGTGTTTTGTGGTATGTTTCGAAGGGGGAACTGCCACGTATCCGTGAAAACGGGTCAGTATTATGCTGAAAAATAATTAAAACCTTCGCTGTGGATGATTTTGCCCGGCGAAGGTTTTTTGTTTTTTATACGACTAATTCCAATGCCGCTTGTCCTGCCGTGTTGTGGCGGGATGGTTGGAAGATAGTTGCGGGGAGAAAAATGAAACAGGATATATTACGCGCATGGTTTTAGGGGCATGATTGAAAAGGAAAGGATGATGATTAATGAAAGATGAATATATGGAATTTACCACACCGCGGCCGCGGCTTTATAAGCGCGTGTATCAACTGCATATCAGCCTTAGCCGCACGCAACCGCTGGTTTGGCGGCGCGTCCAGGTGCCGGAAAGTTATACTTTTTATGACTTGCATGTGGCTATACAGGATGCCATGGGCTGGCAGGATTATCATTTATTTGAATTCACCAAAGGGGAAAGCGGCAGTAGGCCGGATTACAGGATAGTGTCTGTTTTTGATGAACCGGAAAATATGCCTTCGGATATTAAATACGCATATGCTACGGAAGTTCCGATCAAAAAACTTTTAAAGAAGGAAAGGGATAGTGTGTTATACATTTACGATTTCGGTGATGGATGGGAACATATAGTAACTTTGGAAAAAATCCTGCCGCGGGATGAAGATATTGTTTATCCTGTCTGTATAGACGGCGTGCTTGCCTGCCCGCCGGAAGACTGCGGCAGCATTCCCGGATATTATGATTGTATTAAGGCAGTCAAAAACCGGAAAAATAAGGAGTTATTAAGATGGCTGGGAGACTGGAGACCGGAAACCTTTGACACTAAAGCCGTGAAATTCGAACCGCCATGGAAACGGCTAAAAAAGGCGTTGAAGGGATAGAACGACGGTTGACCGTGGAATGGTGGTTGGAAAGAGAAATGCGATGGGGTAAAATAATATCGTTTTAATTGAGGAACTAGTTGAAAAAAAGATTTATTTGATACGAGGGCACAAGGTGATGCTGAGTCAGCATTTGGCTGGGCTCTATGGGGTTGATACAAGAGTTTTGGTGCAGGCGGTTAAGCGTAATTATACGCGTTTTCCGAAGGATTTTATGTTTCAGTTAACGGATAAGGAATACTCAAACTTGAAATCACAAATTGTGATTTCAAGTTGGGGCGGGGCAAGGCGGGCTAACCCGTATGCGTTTACAGAACAAGGGGTTGCCATGCTGTCCAGTGTTTTAAACAGCGAAAGAGCGATTGAAGTAAATATTGCCATTATTCGTGTATTTGTAAAACTTCGAGAGATTGTCTCAACGAATAAAGAGCTTACATGTAAATTGAACGAACTTGAACGCAAAATCGAAAAATGCGATGAAGAGATAATTGCTATATTTGACGTTATCCGCAAGCTTATGACAGATGAAGCAAAGTCAAAACGCAAAATTGGTTTTCACCAAGGATAACCGTTATTCCACCGCGCAGGTGGAATGGCGGTCTGGAAAAACGGTTGTGAAGGAGAAGTATGAACGAAATGAAATATTACGCGCATAGTTTGAAGGGCAGGCCGAAAGAAGAATGAGTCTTCTGGGTTGACTGGATGCTTGAGGTGCAGCTGGCGGGATAATGAAAGGTCAGATTTTATAAGGGAGGTTTGATAATGCCAAAAATTGAAGTTCAGGGAACGGGAATAACGGTTATTTCGATTAATCGGGATGATTATATTTCATTGACAGATATGTTAAAAGCCAAGGATGGGGATTTCTTTATTTCCGATTGGTTAAGAAACAGGAATACAGTGGAATATCTCGGGATTTGGGAGAGGATACATAATCCCGATTTTAATTATGGCGAATTCGCCATAATTAAAAGTCAAGCAGGGCTTAATAACTATAAAATTAGCGTTAAAGAATGGGTAGAAAAGACTAATGCCGTAGGTTTAAAAGCAACGGCAGGACGATATGGCGGGACATACGCGCATAAGGACATTGCTTTTGAATTTGGCATGTGGATTAGCCCTGAGTTTAAAATTTATCTTATTAAAGAATTCCAACGCTTAAAAGACGAGGAGAATAAACGTTTATCCCAGGAATGGAATTTACAAAGAACATTAGCCAAGATAAACTATCATATTCATACCGATGCTATAAAAGAAAAATTGATACCGGCCCAGCTTACTAAACAGCAGATAAACGGAGTATATGCCGATGAAGCGGATTTGCTTAATGTCGCTCTCTTTGGCATAACTGCCAAAGAGTGGCGAGGTACCCATCTTGGGCAGGAAGGAAATATCCGTGATTACGCCGCCATAGAACAATTAGTTGTTCTCTCCAATCTTGAAAGCGTCAACGCAGTGCTTATTAATCAGGGCATTTTACAGGCACAAAGACTGGAACAGTTAAACAAGATTGCCATTACGCAGATGAAGTCATTGCTTGGGTCTAAAGAAATAAAAAGGTTAAAGTACGGATAAATATTATTGGGGAAGCCCAGAAAGAACTCATTCTAATGCGTTTGCCCTCCGGCTGTCTTGAGGCGCGGTGGGAGTTAGGGGTAATTACGGAGCTGAGTGCGGTGCTATCGCGGGCGCGTGGATTAAAACATCGGCATTCATTGGTAAGAAATTAGTTGCAATCGCAAAAAGTTTTATGTATACTTAAAATAAAACAAAAAAAAAGGAGTTGTTGAGGTATGAATAAAAAATATATTAGGCGGAAATATGTCTTAGATAAGATTATTCCATTCATCGATAAGGATGTGATAAAGGTGATAATTGGCCAGCGCCGTGTAGGTAAAAGCTATTTATTGTACCAGATAATGGATATTTTAAAAGAGAAAGAAGTTAAAGAAGAAAATATAATTTATATTAATTATGAACTGCATGAATTTGCATTTATTAAAACCTATAAAGATCTTTTAGGGTACGTAAAGAAAAAAATAATAAATAGAAAAAAATGTTATATTTTTATAGACGAAATACAGGAAATAGAAAAATTTGAAAAGGCACTGGAAAGCCTGCAGGCGGAAGGAAGGCACGATATTTATTGTACCGGCAGTAACGCGAATTTGCTTTCGAGCGAACTTGCTACTTATATCAGCGGGAGGTATATCGAAATAAAACTTTACAGCCTGTCTTATCCGGAATTTCTTTTTTTTCATAAATTGGAAAATAATCAGGAAACTTTTTTGAAATATATTAAGTATGGAGGCATGCCTTTTTTGATAAATTTAGAGTTGAAAGATGAATTTGTTTATGAATATTTGCGGAATATTTACAATACTATCCTTTTAAAAGATATAGTAAGAAAGTATTCAATAAGAAATGTGGCATTTTTGGAACGGCTGGTTGAGTATTTAGCGGATAATACGGGTTGCTTAGTTTCGTCAAAAAGTATCAGTGATTTTTTAAAATCTCAGAAAATTAAACTTTCGCCCAATGTTGTTTTAAATTATTTACATTTTTTATCTAATGCCGTATTTATTTTTAAAGTGCGAAGATCGGATGTATATGGGAAGAAAATTTTTGAGGTTGGAGAAAAATATTATTTTGAGGATTTGGGTTTAAGGCATTCAATAATCGGATACAAGCAGACAGATATTAATAAAATCATGGAAAATTTAGTGTTTCTGCATTTGAAAATTAATGGATACAAAGTTACTATAGGAAAATTGAAAGATAAGGAAATAGATTTTGTTTGTGATAGGGGGGATGATAGGATGTATGTACAAACGGCATATTTAATAGATAACCAGAAAACAATCGATAGAGAATTCGGGAATCTTTTGAAAATAAAAGACAATCATCCAAAATTTGTTGTTTCAATGGACGAAATGGCTTCCGGTAAATATAAAGGGATTAGGCAGGTAAATATAAGAGAGTTCCTTGCGCACAAGTTTTAATTGAATTTTTGGGTATATGGGAAATTTATAATCCTGATTTTAATTCCCCTGAATTCGAGGGAATTAAAAATCAAGCTGGATTGAATCGATTTGTTCTTTCAGTCAAACAATTGGTGGCAAAGACTGATGCAGATGAAGTCATTGCTTGGGTCTAAAGAAATAAAAAGGTTAAAGTACGGATAAATATTAATTAAGGAGGTTTATGGTTATGTCGAATAAGACGGGAAGGAACGAACCATGCCCTTGCGGAAGCGGAAAAAAATTTAAAAAGTGCTGCGGAGCGCGGGATGCTTTTGATCCAAAGCTGCCGGATGATTTGATAACCGGCACAGTACTTGATGATTACATGATGCTGATTCAGGGAATCGGGATGTTTTCTCAGAGTTTACTGCAATTCGACGCGGAACGCCGGATATTAAAGGATGCTATTAGAAATTTTGAAGAATGTTTCCAGCCTGGTGAGCCGGATGGAGTTTCTGACAGTATCTTTTTGTCATGGAATTTTCTGGATTTGCGGTTTGGGAAAAGCCAGAAAACAATCTGCGAATGTTTTATTGAGGCCGGCTACGCGGAGCGCTTGAGGGATCCTGGCACGGTTTTACTCAATAACTTATCGGAAAGTTATATTGCTTTCTATCTGCTTAAAGTTGTTGATGATGGCTATTTAATTTTTGAAGAAATTGGGACTGGTAAGGAGTGGCATGTTCATCGAGTCAATGAGCCTTATGAAAGGATTTCTAAAACCGGAGATTTATGGTATGTCCGCCTGCTTGGGAATCCTGCTGACGCGTATATTTTTACCGCTCCGTATATTTTTCCTCCGGAAAAAAAGATGATAAAAGAGATACGGGCAGAGGTGGAATTTCAAGTAAGTAAATGGGCGGAATACCCGGGCAGGTCTGCGGACAAAGGCAGGGACTTTTGCGATTCATCAAAAGCTTCCGTTACTTTCTGGTTGAGTAGGATTTTGGATAAGCCGATGGAAAAACCGTTTTCCCCAATTTCCGCAGGAAAAGTTGTATGCAATACCGATAGGGAAAAACTTTATTTCTCCGAGGTTATCTTTAAAATCGAGCGCCATGAAAATCTGGAAAAGGCGTTATCTAAAATTAAGAATTTCGAATACGATAAAAATGCCGGACATTGGGTCTGGCTGAAGGGGACAAAGAGAAACGTTAAAATATACTCGCGAACTGTTGGAGGAACGGTTAGGATTGAAGGAAGCCGGCTTATTGCGGAGACTAATTCACTTCCTCGCGCGCTGAAGATTAAGGCAATGATTCAGAAAGCCCTCGGCAGCGATATTGTGTATGAAAAAATTGAAGCGAAAGATATAGCCAGCCTGCCGCCATTATCCGCCGAAGAACAAAAAAGAATCAAAAAGGAAACCGCTGAACTTAACGCGAATCCGGAAGTTCAGGCAATACTGCAAAAGCAGGCGTATGAGTATTATCATAAAAGCTGGCTGCGCCAGAAAATCCCCTCTTTAGGGTTTATTACGCCTTATGAGGCGGCTAAAACTCAAGAGGGAAGAGAAGAACTTAAGGAATTGCTTGACGGTTTGGAAAATATGCAGAATAGCATGCCTGATAACCCGTCTAAGGTTGATGTTGACGAATTGCGCCGGAAATTGAAGTTAATTTAAAAACCGCTATTCCACCTGCGCGGTGGAATAGCGGTGCAATGGAAAATGGATTAGTGCTTATGAGGGGAAAGGGTTTTTACAGGAGGATGCATGGAAACAAAAATAGCGGTATTTCAGGGTAACCGGATTAGGAAGACTATTTATAGCGATGAGTGGTGGTTTTCGGTGGTGGATGTGGTTGATATCCTTACCGATAGCGCGAATCCGCGGGATTATTGGTATAAGATGAAGATTAGGGATAAAGAAGAATCGGGAGTTGAACTGTCGACAATTTGTCGACAGTTGAAATTATCCGCGCCTGATGGCAAATTACGCGAAACTGACTGCGCCAATACAGAAGGAATGTTCCGGATTATCCAGTCTATTCCATCCCCAAAAGCCGAACCGTTAAAACGCTGGCTGGCGAAAGTTGGGTATGAGCGGGTAAAAGAAGTGGAAAATCCGGAACTATCTATGGAGCGTATGCGGTTGATTTATGAACAGAAAGGCTATCCGAAAGAATGGATAGATAAGCGCGTACGCGGTATTGCGGTACGGCAGGATTTGACCAAAGAATGGGATGTCCGGGGAGCGCGATCGGATATTGATTATGCTATTCTTACTAATGACATTATGGAAGGAACGTTTGGCCTTAAAGTTGAGGATTATAAAAAGTTGAAACGATTAAAAAGGGAAAATTTACGTGATCACAGGAACGATATTGAGCTTATCTTGACGATGCTTGGCGAAGCGGCTACGACAAAAATAACGCATGACCGGGATACAAAAGAGTTTCATGGCTTGCGAAAAGATGCCAAAGATGGCGGGGCGGTTGCTGGCAGAACAAGGAAAGATATTAAATTGCAATCCGGCACGCCGGTAATTTCAGCGGGTAATTTTTTAGAGATTGGTAAGAATAAGCAGAAGAAGCAATTGAAAAAATTGAAGCGGAACTGAGTAAGAATATAAGGGGGAGTTGATTTTAAAAACTGATGATGAAATATTACGCGCATAGTTTAAAAGGCAGGCCGAAAGAAGAATGGCAACTTCTTGAAACGCATTTAAGAAATGTTGCGAAATTAGCAAAGCAGTTTGCGGAATCTTTTGGTGCGGGGGAGTGGGGAACAAATGGATTTTTATGCTGATGGAAACAAGAGTCAGAAGCTGATGACGCATATTGATGGCGTTAGGAATAATGCATCTGTATTTTCCAAAGAATTTGGGTGTGAAGCTTGGGGCGCATTAATAGGGGACTGGCATGACTTGGGAAAGTTCATGGAGAAGTTCCAGCGATATATGCTTGAAGATGAACAACGTATTGAGCATGCAGTTGTGGGTGGCCGGTATGCAACAGATAAATTTGATGACCCTCTTCGTAAATTGGCCTTACAGCTTACAATTACTTGTCATCATACCGGATTGCAAAATAGCGAAGCTCTCAGGAAACGATTAGTTAGTGCGGCACAATTAGTGCGCGACGCTATCAAAAATGTCCCTGATGATTTGTTAAACAGAAAACTTCCTGAATGGCCTGAGTGGCTGATTCCTCCAGATCGTACCGCTAAAAAAAGTAAAATAGATGGGTGGAAGAGAAGCTTGGGATTTTGGATACGAATGCTTCATTCCTGTCTGGTTGATGCTGATTGGCTTGATGCTGAAAAACGGGATTTAGATGCACCAAAAAGACCGGATTTTCCTTCAATAGATAAGCTTAGAGACGAACTGGATGGATATATTGATAGGAAAGTTTATGATGCGAAAAAAAATAATTGGACGCAAGTCAATGCTCAAAGAAAAAATGTGCTGGATGCTTGTCGAGAGTCTGCAATAACCAACGCAGGATATTTTTCATTAACGGTTCCAACAGGGGGAGGAAAAACTCTTTCAGGAATGTCCTTTGCTTTAAATCATGCTGTAGCAAATAAGATGAAACGTGTGATTGTTGTTATTCCGTATACAAGTATTATTGAACAAAATGCATCCGTTTACGCGGAGGTTTTCGGGCGCGAGAATGTAATTGAGCATCACTCAAATATTGATCCCGAAAAAGACACAGAAAAAAATAGGCTCGCATCAGATAATTGGGATGCGCCTATCATTGTCACAACGAATGTTCAGTTTTTTGAATCATTGTACGCAAATAAAAATTCCAAACTTCGAAAACTTCATAATATTTCCAAAAGTGTCATTATTTTGGACGAAGTGCAATCACTTCCACCTGAACTGCTGTATCCAATATTAGATGCAATAAGGGAATTGAGAGAACATTACGGTTGTTCAGTAGTCCTTTCGACAGCAACTCAGCCATCTTTAAAAAAACGTAAATCATTTATGTGCGGATTGGATACGGTGAAAGAAATTATTCCTGCCTCAGTGAAGTTGTCGCGAGATTTAGCTCTTGTGAACATTGAATGGGAAACGGGTAAAGTAATGGAGTATTCAGATATTTCGGAACGTATCTTAAAAGAAAATATGCAACGTGTTTTGATAGTTACACATAAACGTAAGGATGCCCGAGTGCTTGCTGGCTTGCTACCTGAGGGTACTTATCATCTTTCGGCATCAATGTGCCCTTTGCACCGAAAAGATATTCTTAAAAAAGTAAAAGAGTTGTTGGAAAATAAATCTTCAACTGTTCGTTTAGTAAGTACTCAATTAATTGAGGCAGGCGTTGATATTGACTTTCCTGTAGTTTTCAGGGCCTTAGCCGGTCTAGATAGTATTTCACAGACAGCAGGGCGATGTAACCGTGAAGGCAACGATGTTAATGGAGGTCGTCTAATTGTCTTTCGCGCGCCAACAGAACCTCCGGCTGGAGTTTTGCGCTTAGGAAAGGGTATTACGGAAAGTTTACTTAATTCCAGTGAATCCGACGGTGTTTTGCGGGGGAACAATGGTTCTATAGATTTAACATCCCCCGTAATTTATAATACATACTTTCGCCTGTTTTATTCTGGTGTTCAACTGGATGGGGCAGGGGTTCAAAATGCCCGCGCAAGTCTGGATTTCCCTGAAGTCGCAAGGCGTTTCCGTATGATTGACAGCGCTACATATCCCGTCGTTGTTCCTTACAAAGATGCATATAGCAAACTGGAGATTGTCCGTGATAAATTCAAACCATCGCGGGATGACTTCAGATCACTTCAACCATTTATTGTTCAAATATATTCTCAGGAGTTTCAGGCGCTGAATAACGTAGGCGCACTTGGATTTATACATGAGAAAGCGTTCTGGCATCTATCGCCACCATATGAACGGCTTTATGATGAACGATTTGGGTTGGATGTGTCTGAAGAAAATCTTTTTCCTGATTATTCAAAATTCAATGTTTAAGACTAAAAAGGAGGAACTATGAAAAAAAAGAGAGGCCCGACATTAAGCCTTCGGGCAAAAGGCCCGCTGGCCATATTTACGCGGCCTGAACTTAAAACAGAACGGGTGAGTTATGAGATTCCAACCCCTTCAGCTGTTCGTGGAATATTTGAAGCTATTTGCTGGAAACCCGCCATTCAATGGCATGTGGAGAGTATCTATGTATTTAATGAAATATCCTTTACTGCGATGAAGCGGAATGAATTGACTTGTAAATCTGTTCAGCCTGTGCAATCCCAGTTAGATGGAGGAAATTATATTTACGAAAATTCAATAGAAGTTGATAGGGTAACGAAGAGAGAAGAGAAAGGGAAGTGGAAATATGATACCCCAAACAGAGCGCAACGAAATACGGTTGCTTTGCGAAATGTGGATTATCAGTTTGAGGCTTTTTTTACGCTTACCGAGAGGGCTGGGCCAGAGGACAATATTTTTAAATTTATTGACATGTTTTCGCGTCGGTTAGAAAAAGGCCAGCATTTTCATCAGCCCTATTTCGGGTGCAGGGAGTGTATTGCTGAAATTCTTCCTCCTGTAAAAAATCCGAAAGAACATGCCATCCATTTATCTAAAGAATTTGGAATTATGCTTTGGGATATTGAGTTTAGAACTGGCGGAGAAGGACAAAACACGGCATTGTTTTTTGATGCAAGTCGAGAAAATGGAATGATAAACGGAAAAATTAAAATCCCATTATATCCAATCGGCCGAGAGGAGGTGTCGTATGATATTGAAAGCGCTTTATGATTTAGCGATACGAGAAGAACTTGTTCCTGATCCTGATTTTGAAATTAAGCCGGTTTCGTGGGTTGTCAGAGTGGGTGATAGAGGGCGCTTTTTGGGTATTGAACCGTTGAAACAGGCAGAAAAGATTCCTGAAGGGTCAAAGAAAAAACCAAAAATGTTAGGAAAGCAGATGATTGTTCCTTATCAAGGATCTCGTACTTCAGGTGACCGTGCATTTTTCTTGGTTGATAAGTCTGAATATACATTAGGTCTTGACCCAAAAGGTGAACGCGAAACTGATAAATTATATTCTCGATTAAAAATGTTTAATGATCAAGTAGAGCAGTGTTGGCAGACTACAAATCATTCTGCGGTGCAAGCCATTTTCCTTTTTCTGGATTCTCTTCTAAAGAAAAAGCAAGAGGTTATTCTGCCTGATGGTTGTTTGACAAACGATTTGTTCGCCTTTTCCTATTCTCTTGATATTTACCGAGTTCACGAGTTGGAAGAAGTTAAAAAATATTGGAAAGGAGTATGTTCTAAAACCATTAAAGATGAGTGTAATGGAAAAATTTGTTTAATTACAGGGCATAAATCACTCATAGCCGACAAAATACCATTGTTGAAAAATGTGCCAGGCGGAAGTACCAGTGGGGTTTCTCTAGTCTCATATAATTCATCAGCTTTTGAAAGTTATGGATGGGAGGAGAAAACAAATTTACCGGTTGCCAATGCTGCAATTTCTTCAGATGGTGCACTTTTATCCATGAAAGCTCTGAACCGTCTTTTGCATCCCAATCCACCCGATCCGCAGGATCCGAATCAGACTTTATCAAAGCAAAATGTACATTTAAGTTCAGATACAGTGGTTTGTTATTGGACGCGGAACAAAAGTGCGTTGTCCGATTCTTTTGGTTTAGCTATTGAGGTGGATGAAGAGAAGGTAGAGGCGAAACCGGCGCAGGTTGCGGAGATGTATAAAAGCCTCTGGAAAGGTATTCCTTATGAACTGGATAAGCCGGATGAATTCTACTCGTTGGTTTTGTCTGGTGGACAGGGACGGGCGACCGTACGGGATTGGATAGAGTCGAATACACAGCATGTGGTGGATAGTCTGGCACAATATTTTGCAGACTTGAGAATTGAGCGCTGTTGCCCAGCTCCTAAAAAAGGGAAACATCCTGAAAGTTTTTCGCTGCCTTTATTGCTTGAGTCGCTTGCTGATCCGAAAGACCGCCGGAAAGAAGGTATCCCCTCTGCGATTGGCGCACAATTTTATCGGGCATCGCTTGATAAAAAACTATTGTTTCCACAACCGGCATTTAGCCGGGCAATTTTGCGTTATAGAGCTGAATTGGGGAAGGAGAGGGACGAGAGCAAGGGCTGGTTTGTAAAGAATTGGAACGATGCCAGAGCGGCGATTATTAAGGCATATCTCAATCGAAAATATCGGAAAGAATTAACACAAAAGGAGGTGCAAGAAAAAATGAATCCAAACTGTACAGATAAAGGATATTTACTCGGACAGCTTATGTCTGTGTTGGAGAAATTACAGACAGAGGCTTTGGGAAATGTTAATGCGAGTATTATTGATCGTTGTTTTGCTGGGGCATCTGCGTCTCCCAAGAGCGTATTTGGAAGTTTGCTTAGAAATGCACGACATCATGCCCGTAAGGCTAAAGATGAATCAAAAAACAAAGGGCAAATATTTAATTTGGAGCGGTTAATTGATCAAATTTGCAGCCAGTTTGATGTTTCTTTGAAGAAGACAGAAGATCCAAAAGTTGTCTATGAAAATGGCTTTCCTGCGTATCTTTCCCAAGAGCAACAGGGAATGTTTGTTTTGGGTTACCATCAAATGCGCAAATGGTTGTGGATGACACGCGAAGAGCGGGATATCTGGAACGGAGAATATTCCGATGCTTCCAGGGCATATTTGTGGGAAAAGAAGGAAAATAATTTAGAAACGTCAACTGAAGAAAAAGGAGAAAACCAATGAGCGAAGCTATAAAAAATCGTTATGAATTTGTCTATTTGTTTGATGTAAGTAAAGGAAATCCTAATGGGGACCCAGATGCAGGGAATGCTCCTCGTCAGGACTATGAAACGGGGAAGGGCTTAGTTACGGATGTATGCTTGAAACGGAAGATTAGAAACTATGTTGATATCACAAAAAACAACCAGGCTCCTTATGAAATTCATGTGAGAGAAGGAGCTTTTCTTTCCGAACACCATAAACGCGCGCATTTGGCGATTGAAAATGAAACAATACAAATGATTGTTCCTGATGATTTGGTAGCTGAGTTTAAAGCATTTGAATCATATCCTGATGGAATCGTTTTTTCTGATAAAGGCGATCAGCCCTGTTTGATCTTGTCTTTATCTGCGCTGGAAGAAATAGAGAAAAAGGCAAAAGACTTGAAAGAGAAAAGTAAAAAGGCAGATGCCGAAAATAATAAGCTTATATCTTCCGCCGCGAAAGCAAAGCTTCGCGAACTGTTCATTGATTCAAAAGAGAAAAAAGCGGCACAGTGGATGTGCAAAAACTTTTTTGATGTTCGTACATTTGGGGCAGTTATGTCTACCGGCGATATGCGATGCGGCCAGATTAGAGGGCCTGTCCAATTTGGATTTGCGGAAAGCATTGATCCAATTGTGGGGAAAGAAATACCAATGTCGAGAACCGCTGCGGTAAGTGTAGATGACCCTGATCAAAAAGGGTTGGGGGCGCGGAAATCGATTGTTCCTTATGGGTTGTATCGGGTTCATGGATATATTTCTGCACATCTGGCCGGTCAAACTAACTTTTCAGAGGATGATTTGAAAATGCTGTGGTCTGCGCTGATGAATATGTTTGATCAAGATCCCGCTGCCGCTCGGACAGGGATGCACGCTCAGAAGTTGATTGTTTTTAAACATGAAGGAACAGACAAAGATCCAAAACAGAAAGCACAACAGGCGATGCTTGGGTGTGCTCCTGCGCGTAAACTTTTTGATCTTGTTAAAGTAGAGCGTTCTGAAAAAAAAGGTGATGAAAAGGAATGTTCTGAAATGCCAGCGCGCTCATTTGAGGACTACACAAAAATTGATTTCGCCAATATAAAAACTAAGGCAGAAGCGTTGGGTGTTAAAGCAATTGAAATACTTTAGTTAAGGAGAAGTTGACGTGTGAAAAAAAGGAGACCAGTTAATGCACCTCGATACGAAAATTGCAATTTTCAAAGGAAGAAAATCAGAAAAACCTTGCATCGCAACGAATGGTGGTTTTTAATTGCGGATGTGGATGAAGATTTGTGAATTTGAGATTTCAAATTTGAAATTTGAGATAAAAAAGCGTAAGGAGGGGAAATGACGTTCGAACGGTTTGAAGATGTGCCGGTCTGGAAGGACGCAGTGAAGCTGACGGCGGCGGTATTTAAACTGACCGAGGATGGCCGGTTCCGGTTTAAAGGTGATATTGCTAACCAGATTCAACGGGCGGCTCTTTCAGTACCGAATAATATTGCCGAAGGTTTTGAGCGAGGGACTACGCAGGAGTTAATTACTTTTTTGTATTACGCTCGCGGTTCAGCCGGAGAAGTGCGTTCTATCTTCGCGGTTATGGAACAGATGCCGGTGTTTGATGATTTAAAATCTCAAATTTTAGATTTGAAAGCGCAGGCAGAAGCGATCTCGCGCCAGATTAGGGGATGGACTAATTCCTTGCAGAACAGCAAAATCTCTGGACAAAGGCATCTTAATGATAAGTCCAAGCGGATGTTCGAGCAGGGAAAAAAGCGCAAAGAATTCGCAGAGACGCTTAAGCAATATTGGCAGCCCAAGGAGTGATAAACGCAAATGTATCTTGACGACGACTTTCTTCAGCTTTCCGCTTTACAGCATTTTGTTTTTTGCCGGCGGCAATGCGCTTTAATTCACATTGAGCAGGTATGGCAGGAAAATTTATTTACTGCCGAAGGCAGGGTTATGCATGATAATGCCCATGAAGAGCAGTTTGAGAATAAAGCCGGGGCGCGTATTGAAAGAGGAATGCCTTTGCGTTCGGAAGAGCTTGGGCTTAACGGTAAGGCGGACGTGATTGAATTTCATAAAAATGAACAAGGGCAATGGATTCCGTTTCCCGTGGAATATAAACGCGGTAAGCCGAAGAGTGATAATTGCGATAAGGTTCAGCTTTGCGCTCAAGCGCTTTGCCTTGAGGAAATGTTGAATGTTGAGATTCCAGAAGGGGCTATTTTTTACGGTAAGACGCGGCGCAGGATGAATGTAGTTTTTGACGAGCAATTACGCGCGGTAACAAAAGATACAGCTGTGCGCTTGCATGAATTTATCAAAGAAGGAAAAACCCCAAAACCGGCTTACGCGAAAAAATGTGAAAGTTGTTCATTGATAGATGTGTGCATGCCGAAAACATGCGGAAAAAAAACATCGGTGGCTAATTATCTTAAGGATATTATTGAAAGTTCTGAAGGCGGTCAATTAGTGAAAGGGGAAAATTAATGCACTTAGAAACAAAAATCGCGATTTTTAAAGGCAGAAAGATCAGGAAAACTTTATATCAGAACGAATGGTGGTTTTCGGTAGTAGACGTTGTGGAAGCGCTTACCGACAGCGCGAATCCGCGTGATTACTGGTATAAAATGAAAGTCCGTGAGAAAGACGAAAGCGGCGTTCAGTTGTCGACAATTTGTCGACAACTGAAATTAGAGGCGACTGACGGAAAAAAATATGAAACTGACTGCGCTGATACCGAAGGAATGCTGCGTATTGTTCAGTCTATTCCATCTCCCAAGGCTGAACCGCTTAAACGCTGGCTGGCAAAGACAGGTTATGAGCGTATCCAGGAAATTGAAAATCCGGAACTTGCTACGAAGAGAACACGAATGCTTTATAAACTTAAAGGTTACAGCGATGATTGGATTGAAAAACGTATGCGGGGAATTGCCATACGTGAAGAATTAACAGAAGAGTGGCAGGATCGCGGCGCAAAAGAAGAAAAAGATTATGAAATTTTAACCGCGGAAATATCAAAAGCCACATTTGGTATTGTCCCTTCGGAGTATAAAAAACTTAAAGGCCTGAAACGTGAAAATTTGCGCGATCACATGGACGATTTTGAGTTGATTTTTACCATGCTTGGCGAACGTTCCACTACTGAAATTCATCGTAATGAGGATTCTAATGGCATACCCAAGCTCAAAGCAGATGCTAGCTCTGGAGGTAAAATTGCCGGTGACGCTCGTAAAGCTTTAGAAAAACGGCTGAAAAGGCCGATTGTTTCCGGGCATAATTATCTAAAAGAAAAAGAATCACAAAAAAAGATTAAAAAATAATAAGAATCAAAAATCCTGGACACTGTCCAGGGAAGCAGGGAATTTAAATGAAAAAATATTTAAACACTTTATTTATTACGACCCAGGGCGCGTATCTTAATAAGGAAGGCGAAACTGTAGTTGTCAACGTGGAGAAAGAGGTCAAGTTACAAGTCCCCATTCATACTCTTGGGGGGATTGTGTGTTTTGGCCAGGTGTCAATGAGCCCATATTTAATGGGATTTTGCGCCGAGAATAATGTGGCGGTTAGTTTTCTTACGGAATACGGGCGTTTTCTGGCAAGCGTTTATGGGAAAACGAGAGGGAATGTATTGCTGCGCCGTGAACAATACCGGAAAGCGGATGATTTGGAGTTTAGCGCTCAGGCAGCGAAATATATTCTCATTGGGAAAATAGCGAATTGCCGCACAGTCCTTCAGCGTTCTTTGCGCGACCACGAAGATAAAATAGACGCTTCGGCAATTACCGATAGCTCAAAACATCTTAATTCTTATTTGGATTCTTTAAATAACGCGCCTAATCTGGATGTTTTACGCGGTATGGAGGGCGATAGCGCTCACGCGTATTTTTCTGTTTTTAATCATTTGATTGTCAGCCAAAAAGAAGATTTTTGTTTTGAAGAAAGAAACCGCAGGCCTCCGCTTGATACGGTGAATTGTTTGATTTCATTTATATATACTCTGATTTTGCATGACACGCGTTCCGCGCTTGAATGCGTTGGGCTTGACCCTTGCGTCGGTTTTTTGCACCGAGACCGCCCCGGACGGGCGAGTTTGGCATTGGATATGATGGAAGAATTCCGGTCGTTTTTAGGGGACCGCCTTGTTCTTTCTTTGATTAACCGTGAACAGGTAAGCAAGAAAGGTTTTAAAAAATCAGAAACAGGAGCGGTATTGATGAATGATGAAACGCGAAAGGATGTGCTGGTCGCTTATCAAAAGCGCAAGCAGGAAGAAATCACGCATCCTTATTTAAAAGAAGTTGTGCCGGTGGGATTATTATTTTATTTACAGGCGTTATTGCTTGCGCGTTTTTTACGCGGCGATCTTGACGGGTATCCAGTTTTTATTTGGAAATGAGGTAGAGGTAATTTATGATGGTTTTAGTAAGTTATGATGTGATGACGTCTGAAAAGGGCGGGCAAAAACGGCTCAGGCATGTGGCGAAGGCGTGTTTAGATTATGGACAGCGGGTGCAGTATTCTGTATTTGAGTGCAATGTTGACCCGGCGCAATGGACCATGCTTCGACAGCGGCTTATTGAGAGTATTAACAAGGAAAAAGACAGTCTGCGGTTTTATTTTTTGGGGGCTAATTGGCGGCGCAGGATTGAACATGTTGGCGCCAAGGTGGTAAAAGATTTAGAAGGGCCGTTGATCATTTAAAGGTGATGTGCGAATATAAAGCTTCTTAGGTAATAAGGGAAGTTTCGCGCGAGTACGTATTTATTTAAAAGATAAATAGTTGTGATAAAGGATGTTTGTGAGCGGATTGAAAGTTTATATTATTAAGGTGATGTTCGCAAAAACAGAGATTTAACTCTTTAAGATATCATATGTTTTGAAGAGACAGTCGCGCCCTTCGCGGGCGCGTGGATTGAAACAACAACATTATTGCCAAACGCATAAACGGAAAAGGTCGCGCCCTTCGCGGGCGCGTGGATTGAAACCATACTATACCTACTACAACAGTCGAGATAGTTCAGTCGCGCCCTTCGCGGGCGCGTGGATTGAAACTGGAGCATCGGGAACTGGGGATACTGGGTCGGGGGTCGCGCCCTTCGCGGGCGCGTGGATTGAAACAATTTTCTTGCTTTTCTTTTCTCTGGGTCAAAGTCGCGCCCTTCGCGGGCGCGTGGATTGAAACTAGGAAAGAAAGTAGGATGTGCCCCGCCTATAAGTCGCGCCCTTCGCGGGCGCGTGGATTGAAACTCTGAATTGCCTAATATAGATATTAGGCATGGTAGTCGCGCCCTTCGCGGGCGCGTGGATTGAAACAAATTTAAAAGGTTCTACTTTTGGAGTAAATAAGTCGCGCCCTTCGCGGGCGCGTGGATTGAAACA
>JACQZH010000059.1 GCA_016213925.1 Candidatus Omnitrophota bacterium
CGCGTAATTGCTCGTCTGAAAGCGAACGCATTGTTTCTTCCAGGCTATTGATTTGAACTACCAGAGGCGCGATGCGTTTTAGCTCGCGTTCATTGTGATTTCCGAAGACAATATTTTTGATAAACGATAACATCAAAACACTCCCTAATAAATGTGTTATTATAAGGGAAGAGAAGGGAAATGGCAAGCCTATTTATAAGCTATTTATAAGCTAAGGAACAGCACCGCTAAAAACAAAATCGTTTGATCGAAAAAAGATAGCATGATAAAAAATCTGAAAGGAAAAACTTAATAATCGCCCGGGTCGTTAAAATTATAAGTTCCGCCCCATGTTTCGTCCTGGTTGAGCGTAATTGTTGTTTGACCTACGCTTGCCCAGTGCCCGCCCCGTCTGGTTGCTGTTAGTGTCCACGCGCCTGCGGTTTGGGTTGTTACATTGTATGTCCAATCAGTATTGTCGTCAAAATTAGCGCCGACTCGGGTTGCTAGCACATCTCTAGTTGCTCCGACAAAGGTCTGGTTTTCCGCGTAAAAATCAATTGCGGCGCTGCGCAGTGTTTTAATATTGTGCATAGCTTGCGAACATTTTGCCCTTTCTACGGAACGAGCGTAATTCGGGATGGCAATAGTTACCAGTATGCCGATGATTAGGCACACTACCATAAGTTCTACCATGGTAAATCCGTTGGATTTTTGCAGCATATTTTCTTTACCTTTCAACGGTAAATACATAAAACTATTAAAGAGTCAAAAAAGATAAATCAAATAATTAGTTATATATAATAAGTATACCTTAAACACAAACAAAAAACAAGATTTTTATCGGAAAACGGTATATAATTAAAAAATAACACAAAGCTAAATCAAGGTGTTCTTATATGGAATAAGGCTAAGAGGTTATAAGCAAACAGCGAAAGCAAAGAACATGGAAAAAAAACATAAAATTCTGCATATTATAACAACTTTAGAACTTGGCGGAGCGCAAAAGAACGCAGCACATATAATTACCTATTTGCCGGATGAGCGTTTCGATAAATATTTTGTCAGCGGCTCGCAGGGCATTCTGCAAGAGCAGATTCAGCTGCAAAGGCAAATTAAAGCAGTTTTTTTGCCGTTTTTGAAACGCGTCATTTTTCCAGCGGATGATTTAAAGTCGGTGTTCTGGCTTTGCCGGTATATGAGAAAAGAGGGCATTAGCATTGTGCATACGCACAGTTCTAAGGCCGGGATTATTGGCCGCTGGGCAGCGCATCTGGCAAAGGTTCCGGTAATTATACACACGATTCATGGCTGGAGCTTTAATGATTGCCAAAATATATTTATCAGGAATTTGTATGTATTGCTGGAAAGGGCCGCGGCACGGATAACAACCCGGCTTATTGCAGTTTCGCAAAATGATATTGAAAAAGGAATAAAACACAAAATCGCAAGCCGAAGCAAGTATAGGCTTATCCGCTATGGAATTTCTTTGGAAGATATTGAAAAAGACGGGAAAAACAGCCATAAAAAAGAAGCGCTTGGTATTACGGGAAGAAAATGCGTGGGAATGATTGCCTGCTTAAAGCCGCAAAAAAACATCTTTGATTTTGTCCGCGCGGCGAAGATTATTATCAGAAAAGAACCGGATGTTACCTTTGTTATTATCGGCGATGGAGTGTTGCGCGCAAAACTGGAAAAGATGCTTGCCGCGGAAAAGCTGGCGGATAATTTTATTCTTCTTGGATGGCGCAAGGATGTTTACCGCATAATACCCTGCTTTGATGTTGTCGCGCTTACGTCTTTGTGGGAGGGGTTGCCGATTTCTTTGCTTGAGGCAATGGCATGCGCAAAGCCGGTTGTTGCGTATGATACGGACGGGATAAAAGAAATAATTAAAGATAATGAAAACGGATATCTAATTAAGCAGGGAGATTATAAAGGCCTCGCGGAAAAAATATTTTTGCTTCTTAAAGATGAAGCGCTTGCCAAACGGATGTGCCAAAGGGCAAAACAGATACTGGCTGATTCCGCGTTTTTCTGCGCGCGGATGATGAAGGAAATGGAACAGCTATATATAAACCTTGCGCAAGAGTGAGCAATCGCGCTCGTCAGGCAGATGATTCAGGATGTTTCCTGCAGAATAAAGCGAAAATTCCCCACCAAATGACCGCTGTTTCCGGCAGAAAAAATGTGAAATCAATAAGATTGTGGAGAAGAAAACCAAGCACGCTGATCCATAGGCTTATGGCCAAAGGCTGAGGCGGAATTTTATTATCCAGGTTTTTGCCCAAAGCGTAAAAAAGAATATTTAGAAATCCGAATAAAGCAAAAGGCCCGGATTCAGCCCATATCTGTAAATATGAATTATGGCTGAATTTGCTGCCGACAAACGGCATATTCCCAGGTCCTATGCCTAAAAATGGATGCGCTTTAATTATTGCTATGGTGTTTGCCCAATAAATATGGCGCTGGGCAAGGGAATAGATGGGGTTTCTCCAGTACCAGGTTTCGCAGGATCTTACGAGTATAACCATGAATAATATTGCCGCTAAAAAACAGATAATGAATTTTAATGTTTTTTGGCCTGAAGATTTATGCAAAAATAAGACGATAAGGGTGCCAAGGAGAAGGCTTATTATCGGGCCGATTGATTTTGTCAGGAACAATGCGATGAGCATTAAAATAACCGCGCAAAGTAAAAATGAGTTTTTCGGAGGCCTTTTCCAAAAGGGAATATTAACGTTTTTATAGTGCTGCAAAAAAAAAGTAATACCAAGAGGCAGGTGCATGATCAGGTATCCCCCAAGCGTTGCCGGCAGGAGAAAAGGCAGAAAAGCCCGGTTTCGCGAAAGCACTTCTTCTGCGAATAAATAACGGATGTTTTTGTCGCTTAAGAAATTTAATAACCACGAAGCTCCGCTTAAGACCCAGGTGGTTGCCTGCAGGCTGACTATGCAAGCACTAAGAATAATAGTAAAAATAAAAATATGCGTTTCAGATTCATTTAGGCTGTAAACCGCTAAAAAACATAATATCATGGATAAGTAATGAGGAAGCTCAAGTAAGCTTTTGTTTATATTTGAGGATAAGCAAACGGCAAAAATGATAAGGATTAAAAACAACAAAAGGCGAATTATGATTTTAGGGTCAAGAAATCCCAGGGGGGTGCGCTTATACCGTATCAATAATAAAGAGGTTATAATAAAAGCCCCGCAATGGGCCAGATCCTTATCAGGAAAAGCTAACGACGAGATAAAAGGCCGGATAAATAACAAACCAAGAAATATTAAGACTAAACAAAGCCGCTGCATTGTTCTAATATATCTATTTAAGATACAGGTGTCAAGAAAATCTCCGGCCGGGATACGAATTCTAATTTAGGAAAGGGAGATAGCGCTTTATTACGGCCGGACTTTTTGTTATAATAACATCGAAAGTTTTGCTGTAAAACCTTCGGAAAAGCAAGGAGTAAAGAAAGTTTGTGAATTTCAACAGAATGAAATCGCGGGTTGCTGTCATAAGCGGTGATTTAAAGAAAAAAATCAAAGGCATTTTCGTTTATCGGCATACGATTTGGCAGATAGCTCTTGCCCAAACGAAAGCGAAATATACCGGCAATTGTTTGGGGATTTGGGTTGCAGTATTAAACCCTCTATTGATTATGTTCGCAATTTCTTTTGTTTTTACAAAAATCATTTATTTAGAGATAAATAATTTCCCATTGTTTGTGTTGGCGGGGATATTCCCATGGATGTTTTTTGCAAGTGCGATAGCTGAAGCGGCATCTTCTATTGTTTCTCAGCAGGCAATGATGCGGCAGTTTAATTTTCCTAAAGAGCATTTGCCCTTGGCTTCCGTTACAGCGAATTTTTTAACTTTTCTAATAGGATGGGCTATTATTTGCCCGATATTTATGTTTTTTAATCCGGCAAGTATAAAATTATTGCCCTTATTAGCGGCAGGGTTATTGCTTAGCCTTATTTTTGTCAGCGGAATGGCAATGATTGTCGGGGTCTTAAATGTGTTTTTCCGCGATATCGGGCTTTTACTCGGGACTATTCTCATGTTTTGGTTTTGGATGACGCCGGTTTTTTATTCAATTGATATGGTTCCGGATAAAGTTCGTTGGATATGCGCGATAAATCCAATGACATGGTTCATCATTTTTTACAGAGACATATTATTCCACGGGGTTTTACCGGAAGCAGCCGTTATATGCGGCCTTTTATGTATAAGTGTTTTGAGTGTACTTATTGGACTGGGAGTGGTTATTGCTTTTGAAAAAGAACTATTAAAAAAAATATAACATGAAAGATATACAAGTTGAAAATTTGTGGCTGATGTATAAAATACCTTTTTCCGATTCCGGAAAAATAGTGTGGGATAATTTTTGGGCGATAAAGGACGCGTCGTTTTCCGTAGAAAAGGGAGAAAGTTTGGGAATTATCGGAGACAATGGATCAGGCAAATCAACTCTGTTGAAATTAATCGCCGGGCTGTTAAAACCGGACCGGGGCAGTTTAAACACAAGCGGAAGAATTTGCGGGTTGCTTGAATTGGGCGCGGGATTTGAGCCGGAGTTGACCGGAAAAGAAAATATCGAATTTAACGCGTGTTTATTCGGTTTAAGTAAAAAACAAACAGACGATGTCTTTGAGGATATAGTTGACTTTGCGCAGATCGGCCGCTTCATTAACGCGCCGGTTAAATGCTATTCGCAAGGGATGTTTGTCCGCCTTGCCTTTGCCGCGGCGATACATATGCGGCCGGAGATTCTTTTGATCGACGATAGTTTAGCTGTGGGGGATAAGCATTTTCAGAAAAAATGTATACAAAAAATCTTCGAATTAAAAGAACAGGGAATAACAATAATCTTTGTCTGTCATGATATGAATTTACTTAGGCGGCTATGTGAAAGGGCAATATTGCTTAAAGACGGCTGGATAGTAAAAGACGGCAGTGCTGATAAAGTGGTTGAGTTTTACAGCCAAACACAAGGTAACTATGAGGGAGTAGGCCTGATAAACAAACACGGCTTAAGTATTGTTTTTAATAATGGGCGAATGTTTTTGAGCTGGAAAGATAAATTACTTACTCCGGGAACAGGCGCTTATACGGCGTTACGCTACAAAGATAAATGGTATGATTCTCTGCAGGCTTACTGGACGATGAAGGAAAAACATGCGGATAAAATAGTGGTAACCGGAGAGTTTCTTAATCCGGGGTTAATCCAAACATGGACGATCGAAGTAAATGCCCAGATGCAGTTATTAATAAACATAGAACTTAGTTCAATGTTTCAAGAATCCTTTGAAATCGAAGAAGGCCAGTTTAATCTTATAATGGGTGATAGCTATGTTCAATGGCATACGCCTCAAGAAACAGGCAGCTTTCCTGCTATTAGAAGAGAAGATAATAAGTGGCAGGCAATCCTGGGAGAGGGCTTATGCTACAAAGTAATAGGAGTTAGCGCTGGACAGGCAAGCCAATTACCGGTTTTGGCGGTAGAGGCCGCGGATAATGCTGCCGGGGTATACTCCCAAATTTTTAACGCTGATTTCGCAACGCATTGCCGGGTTTTGCAATATAGAAAATTTAGATTGCGGAATTTTTCTGCAGAAAAATCAGATAGATGTGATTTTTTCAGCGGTAAGATTCTGCTTAATATTCCGGATTTTAAAAATTACCTAAGCTCTTCGGAGCATGAATTTGCGCTTGAGAATTCAGAGCTAAAAGCGCAGATAGACAAGGGAAGATGCTTGCTGTTTTGGCGTAATGAGCTGATAACAAAGGTGAGCCATATTTACTGCTTCCTTTATGCAAATGGGCAATGGTACTCATCTCATTTGGCTAGGTGGCGTGTAGAAAAAGCAGCAGACGGCAGTATTGTAGCTCAAGGGTCGTGGCCTAATCTAGCGCTTATTCAGCAATGGAAACTATGCAAAACTGCAAGCGGTTTTTTCGAGATGGAGGTATCGCTGCTTGTTCAGCAAGAGGTTGACATTGTTCAGCAGCATGTTTGTGCGATGTTTAGCGAAGGATATGAGCTCTGGAGCAGTGATTACGGCAAGGGCGTTTTCCCTGAAAAGTTTGAGGATAGCGAAATAGATTTATTGCAAAGATGTATTCCTCGGGGGAGCATAACTCTGACAAATCAGCAGGCTTTGCTGCCTGATGTTTCTGTTTCGTTTTCTCCGGAGCTGTCGAATTTTGCAAAAATTTTTAATTCAGATATTTATTATAGAGCAAGAGTAGTACGTATAGATAAAATTGAACCAGAAACATCTGTAAAGTTTCCTCCAGGGCAGTATCAGAGTTTTAAATTGGGAATTTCTTTTGATACAAAAAGGCATAGAATCAGCACAAATAAACGTTTAAACGCCAGGCTGGAAAAAGATAAGCTAAGCCTGTTATTTGAAAGGGGAAAAGGCAGGTTATTTTGGCAGGATGCTGAAATAACAAAGCAGCTGGGCATATATACCTCTTTATGCTCAAAGAGCCGCTGGCATGATTCGCATTCTAAAGCAGTATGGGAAGTTTTAGATCAGGCAGGCTCACGGATAACGGCTATAGGTAAATGGCTGTATTTGCCGGTTACTCAAACCTGGACGATAGTGTTTGCCGATAGCAATATTATTTTTTTAACTGTACAAATGCAGGTAAAGGAGAAAATTTCTTTTGATTGCATGCAGACTAATGTTATGCTTAGCGAGCAATATGGCGGCTGGGGAACCGAACAGGGGAAAGATGTTTTCCCCGCGTTCCAGGAAGACATGGACGATAATTGGCAATTGGTATCTCCAGAGCTAAAAACAGCATATGTTGCTGTTGAACAAAAGCAGGGGATATTGCCTGCGGTAAGGCTGTTTACCGAAGAAGATACCCCTTTTGGCTGCTTATGTGTTTTAAATACGGATATCTATCACCGCGCTAGATTGTTGCAGCATAGAGTAAAAACTTTAAAGGAGTTTGATCCAGGAGAATATTTGTTTTATCAGGGTAAAATCGCAGTCACCGAGGAGATCTGAACATAGATGGAAGTTTCCGTAATTATCCCGACTTCAAACCGCAAAGTCCAATTAAAAAAGTGCGTGGAGTCTTTATTTACCCAGGAATTCCCGGCCCAACAAGCGGAAATAATTGTAATTGATGACTGCGCCGACAAAAACATAGAAACGATGTTAATCGGGTTTAAAGCAACGCGGTTTCCTTTGCGCTATTTTTCCCAGAATCACAGAGGCCCTGCCGCGGCGCGCAATCTCGGCATAAAAAAATCATCAGGGAACATTGTTGCTTTTATTGATGACGATTGTTTGGCAGAAAAAAACTGGCTGCGTTTAATGCATGAAAGGCATCAAAACAGCCCGGAGTATGCGGCTGTAGGCGGGAATACAATTATTGGGTATGAGCAGATTGCTGTTCAAATCGGACAGTTTTTGAGCACATGCAGCATACAAACACAAATAAATAATCGGCAGGAGACGATCTTCTTCCCCACATGCAATGTGTCTATAAAAAAAGAAATTTTTAGCATGATTCAGTTCAATGAAAAATTTCCTTTGCCCGGAGGAGAGGATTTAGAATTTTTCTGGAGATTGTTCAAGTCGGGATTTCCTTTGTTTTGGGACCGGCAAATTATCGTGCGGCATAATCGCGATAAAAGCATGAGAAGCTTTTTTAAGCAAGCGTATAATTACGGCCGGGGGAATTATTATGTGCAATGTATACATCGCGACCATCCGTTGCTTAAGGAGCTTAAAACCGGATTTTTTTCTTTTTGGGTGGCGACACTAGTCAATATTTTAAAAATCCCGCGTTTTAGTTATGCCCTGGGCAGGCGGATGATTGCGGAAAAACAAAACGTGTCTTTCCTTGATAAGATAAAAACATATTTATTGTTTGCCGCGCATAAAATTATATATATATACGGCAATATGATTGAATATTCAAGGATGCTTTCCTTAAGTTCTGTTCACAGGGACAATAAAGGCTCGCCTGCTCAAATCCCGCGATTACTTATCCTTGACATAACGCATTCCTGCAATCTGCGCTGCCGGATATGCGATATATGGAAAACGCACAAAGAGCAAGCAGACATGGATCTTAGCATTATCAAGAAACTGCTTGAGCAGGCAAAACAGTTAGATATCAAAGAAATTGCTTTATCCGGCGGGGAGCCGCTTTTGAGAAAGGATATATTAGAGATAATTAAATTTGCCGAGAGCCTCAAGATTAAGAATTTAGGAATTTTGACCAATGGTATTGAATTACAGAGAACTTTTAGCAGCTTAAAACCATACCTTATTAATAATACGGTTTGTCTGGTCATATCGCTGGATTCGCTTTACCCCAAAATCCATAATTATATCCGCAATGCTACCAATGCCTGGCAGGAAACAATGCAGGGGATCGAGGCAATTTTAAAATTAAAACAACAGTATCCGCAAGTAGAGGTGAATGTAATAAGTATTGTTCTAACTCATAACCTGGAAGAACTTGCGCCATTAGCGGTATATCTAAAAGCAATCGGAGTGGGCTCTTTGCAATTTCAGGGCCTGCTGGCAAACAATCTGAATATTGCCCAAAGAAAGAAATCGGAATTCTGGGTTCCCAAAGAGCGCGTGCAGCTGCTTGAGCGGACAATTGATGAACTTGTTATTTTGAAAGAAAAAAACGATAAGTTCATCAGAAACTCAAAAAATAATCTTCTTCTGCTAAAAAAATATTTTAGGGGGACATTAGAAAAAAACGATGTAAGCTGCCGGTCCGCGGAAAGGACTTTTTTAGTCTCTAATCAAGGTGTGTGTACGACGTGTTTTTCGCCATACGGGGATGTAAGGCGTAAACAGCTAAAAGATATTATTGAGGATAAACAAATCACAGCAGCGCGTCAAGAGGTTAAGCATTGTTCGCGGCCATGTTTGCTGCCGTGTTTTTGCGATAAATAACATGAATCTAAAATATATAAGCGGTCTTGTATATAACAATTTCCTGTTTTGGCTGTCACACAAAATCAATCAGCCATTATTGCCTCCGGACATGGTGCAGCTTAACTTTACATTTCGCTGTAATCTCTCATGCAAGATGTGCAGTATGAATGCCCACATGCAGTTATTGCAGTCTCAAGGCAAACCGGTTGAAATAGATACTGATGTTTGCAGGAAAATTATATGCCAGATAAAAGAAATCGGCTCAAAAAATATTTTATTCATCGGCGGAGAACCGTTCGTGCGCCATGACCTCTTTGAGCTTGTTGACGAGTCGAAAAAACAGGGGCTCAATGTCATTATTGTCACAAATGGGGTGTTGCTTAATGAGAAGAATATTTTAAGATGTTTTGAAAGTAAAGTTGACTGGTTAAGCATTTCGATTGATGCGGCCAATGAGGATACATTTAATAAGATAAGGGGAAAAGGCGTGCTGGAAAAAATTATCTGCAATGTAAATACGCTGAATAAGCTTAAAATACAAAAACATCAATCTGCGCCAAATATCGTCAGCGTGTGTACGATAATGGATGATAATCTCGAAGAATTATCCGAAATAGTTGAACTTTGCCGAAAAATAAACTTTTCCCGGATAATCTTTCAACCGGTGGTTTTTAATAATGCCGATCAAAGCGTAAGGGATTCCGGCGCGAGCATTATTGCGCCGGCGCGAGTTAAAGTACTGGATCAGTCTATAAGCAAACTGATTGCTTTTAAAAAATCATCAAGGCAGAATTATCGCTATATCGCAAACAGCATCGGACAATTGACCAGGATCGGGCAATATCTAAAAGGCCATTTGAATAACAAGCCCCTTTCTTGTTATGCCGGTTATAATCGTTTGCAGATAACCCAGGATCATGTGGTGTATTTCTGCATTCCCCCGACGGCAGGTATTAAAAATTCCTTTGGGGATGTGGCAAAAGATGATTTAAAAGATTTATGGTATTGCCGGGAAGCAAAATCAAGAAGAAAGCTGATAAAACAATGCCGCAGCCCCTGCATGCAATGGTGTTCTTCGCGTGACAACTTCATCGCGTTTTCAGATATATTTCAGGAAGCGCGGTTATTTGGGATAAACAAGAATAAGTAGGTATTAATCGCGCTAAGATAAATATACTACACAAAGAAATGGCTGAAAGGAGTAAACATGCAACCCAAGCAAATAGACTTAGTTCTGCTCATGTGTCCCGGATGGGGGTATATGCAGCCGCCGGTTGGGATAAGCTACTTAAAAAGTTCCTTGGCCGCATCCGGTGTCAGGACAATTTGTCTGGACCTAAGCCGTGAGCTTTATAATGATTTCGATGAGAAAAAATACTGGGATTTGAATTTTCCGGAGCATTTTATAGTGCCTGCGTTATTTTACAGGGATATTCTTCCGCGTTTGGGCGATCAGATTCAGAAATGGGCGCAACGGATTATCGGTATGCGGCCAAAGGCCGTAGGAATGTCTTTGTTTGTCTCCAGTATTAATATGAGCATATTGTTGGCAAAGCAGATAAAAAAACTTTCTCCTAATATGGTGATTATAGGCGGAGGAGCTGAAGTAACTAAAATAAAAAATAGAGTTATGCGAAATAAATACAATCTTGAAGGGCTCTCGGATGAAACGAGGGAATTATTTAATAACTTTGATGTTCTGGTAGACGGAGAGGGCGAAGAAGCCTTGCCGGAAATACTTGAGGCTGTTGATTCGAATAAAACATTTAAGCATATCAATGGTGTTTTGTATTACTCCGGAAAGGTTTGCATTACTTGTGAAAGAACGCTGCTGAAGAATTTGGATGCTGTGCCCCCGCCGGATTTTTCCGATTTTAATCTGAATGATTATGAGATGAAGCGGCTGCCTATTGTGACCAGCCGCGGCTGTGTTAATAAGTGTACTTTTTGCGCGGAAAGCCCTTTATGGAGGACATACCGTTATCTGTCTGCGGAAAAAGTAGTCGCGGACATAAAACATATCGTCAAACGATATGGAGTTAATTTTTTTGAGATAGTGGATTCAACGCTGAATGGAAATATAGATCGGCTTGAAAAGATATGCGAGCTTATAATTGCTTCAAAAATACCGTTGCGATGGTCGGCAAAAGCTACTTTAAATAAGGGAATGACTAAAACTTTGCTTAAAAAAATGGCTCAAGCAGGGTGTTTAAGCTTAAGCTACGGAGTTGAAAGCGGTTCTCCGAGGGTATTAAAAGATATGCGAAAGAATATTGATCTGTCTTGCGCGGTTAACATCCTTAAGGATACAAAAGAAGCGGGGATAGAAGGCAATTGTTTTTTTATGATAGGCTATCCCACTGAAAAAGAGGAAGATTTTCAATTGACTCTTGATTTTATCAATAATAATGCCGCGCTTATTAACCAGTTTGACCATGTTACCGGTTGTCATATAGAAGAAGGTTCATATCTGGGGCTCAATTGCGATAAATACGGAATAGAATTTAAAGAAGACGGATGGTATTGCCAGGATAATACACCGGCAATACGCAAGGATAGGCTCCGAAGATTTAGAGACCAGGCGCGTAAAGTGCATAAACATTATGTGTGCGAAGTGCAGCAGTAGATTTTTTCTTTGGGATTTTAAGAGAAGAATGGTTAAACAAAATGTCTAAAACAGGAAGTTTTTTTGCAAAAGCAATTATATCCGCCGCTTGTTTATTATCTGTCCTGGCGCTTGCAAACCAGTTAACGCTGCAGGGCCCGGAGAAACCGCTAAAGAGCATGGAGAGAGCGATTGCTTCCAGGAACCAGCCGAACGAAAAAATAAAATATTCATTTTATAAACAGGCAAAAACACGCGAATATTCTTTAAGCGTATCAGAAGAAGTTCAAGGGCAGATTGATGAAGACATTTTAAAAATTAAATTTTTAAGGAATAATGAACATTATGCAGCGGGACTTCAATTAACCTTATCGGTTTTATTAGCTGAATATGCAGACTCAGGGGCGCTTTCTTTTTTTGTTAAAATGCCGAAAGCTGTTTCAGGAGAAAGAGAAATAGAAATTTACCTCCAGGAATTAACTGGAAGAAAAAAACTGCTGCGTTCATTATCGAGGCAGAGCTTAGGCCCGGAATGGACGGAGGTTGTTGTTCCTTTGGCCAGTTTTAACATGGATAATAGCCAAGACCTGTCTTGGGAAATACGAAACATATTATTTTCCATAACAGATAAATCCGGGGAAGAGGAAGAACTTTGGGTTAAAAGCATCATAGTGCAAAAAGAAAAGCATATTATTTATGCAGTATTCTGAAAAAATAAAACAAGGATTATATCTTCTAGGGATTTTTGCGTGCAGTTTAATCTTTGCTGAGCTGGCGTTAAGATTTGCCGGAGCGGTTTATGGTAAAATTCCGCGTTTGGCAAAGTTAAACAAGCAAGAATATACAATTGTTTGCTTAGGAGATTCTTTCACTTATGGCTGGGGGCTTGACCGTGATAAGACCTATCCTGCGCAGCTAGAGAAGATGATTAAAGCAGATACAGGAATGTTTCCTGAAGTATCTGTAATTAACCTTGGTGTGCCGGGCACGAATTCCAGCCAGGTTCTACAGACAATACAGGGATTGTTAAAGCAGGCAATTAAGCCGGATATGGTTATTATTTTAGTTGGAGCTAATGATGCCTGGAATTTTGCCCGGAGCAATATTTCCGGGGTGGCGCATATGCCTGCGCTGGAGGCGGCTATCGTAAAGGGCAAAATATTTTTCTCCGAGTTTAGAATATATAAACTCATTCAAACAATAATGCTTAATATAAAAGGCAGGACATTTGAGCTGGACAGGGATGTTTTTGACCAGATAGCGGAATCAGGGCCTATAGATAGGCAGCTAATTAATGAGCTGGTCAGTTTTAATTTGAAGCGGATTATTAAACTTTTGCGCAAGGAAAATATTGAAGTTGTGTTGCATAGCTATCCCCGGGGAGGGCCGTTGGAACAAGGCTTCTATCAGGATGTTAGTGCTCAATTCGGGGTTATTTATGTGGATCATTATCAGGATTTTAGAGAAAAAATACGGGATAATAAAATGACGGAGGTTTTTTTATACGACAACTCACATCCGAATGAAACCGGATGCGCAATAATTGCGAAAAATATTTTTACCGCCATAAAGGGTGGAATTAGAAAATGAATGAACGGATATTAACTGATAAGGCGATTAGGCAGCTGCGCGGGAATCTTTCGTTTTATTTTTCTGAAAAGCTGGAGCGTTTATTAGCAAAGCCTCAATGGGTATTTATAAGCTTAAGCCATCAATGCACGTATGCTTGTAAAATGTGCGAAGTGGTAAAGATATTGAAAGGCTATGAGCTGGAGATGGAGATAGTAAAAGATTGTATTGATACTATTGCCAAGTGGGAAAATGATTGCATGGTTACAATGACCGGCGGAGAGGCTTTTTTAAGAAAAGATGTATTTGAAATATTCGATTATTCGCTTACAAAGAAGGTTCCCATAGAAGTTGTATCTAACGGCGCATTGATAGATCAAGATATGGCATGCAAGATTATGGCCAGCGGATTGAAGAATATCGCGATTTCTTTGGATGGCGCCAAGGCGGATACCCATGATGCTATTCGTAAGCCGGGGAGTTTTCAAAAAGCAATAGATGCTATAAAATATTTGGCTTTGGCAAAACAGCATGTCCAAAAAGGGCCGCAGATATCAGTATGGACAACAATAATGAAACAAAATGTAAATGAATTGGCTGATATCATTGAACTGGTAAGGGGATTAAGAGTTGAATGCCTGGTTTATCATCCTGTTATCGCCGCCCAGGATGATATGCAGAATACTTCTGCGGCATCACCTTTTTGGATAAGCGGCGAAAAAACATTGGGCATATTAAAAAGCCAAATCGA
>JACQZH010000053.1 GCA_016213925.1 Candidatus Omnitrophota bacterium
TTTCGTTTGGCGTATTTTTGCTGTTTATCGTATTACTTGGCGGGTACGCTTTTTTTTCTTCTGAACAAGTAGGCAGGCAAGCCAGGCACGCGGAACTAACGGAATTTACGCAGCTGCTTGTCTCAATAGAAATTAACGGGCTGTTGTTTGATTCTTCGGAGCTTTTGAATGATTTTATTGTTTCCGGCAGGCAAGGGGAATCGAAAAGCTATATCCTGGCAAAAGCAAATAGGCTGAAAATGCTTATCAGTGAATTCAAGGATAGTCTAAGGGAAGAGGGAAAAGATGACTTGTCTTTAGTTTCCGCAACAGAAGAAAGGCTAATGGTTCTGGAACACAAGATCCTGGAGTATGAAAAGGCCTTTGAAGGCCTGCTGGAAATTGATAAGGAAGATGGCCAGCTGCAAAAAGAAGAAAAGGCAAGAAATTTTAAAAATTTAGATAAAAGCATAAAAGGTATAGCGGGGAGTTTTTTAAATGAAGAAATAGCTCATTTAAGCAGTTCTTTTGCCAGGATAGATTTGCTGCGCAGCAAGATTGAGGCGGTTAGTTTGTTTTTAACCTTTTTATTACTGCTCCTGGGCGTGGCCATGGTTAGCAAATTAACAAGAAAAATCGTGAGGTCTTTGGATAAAATACTGGAGGGAACAAAACAGGTTGCGCTGGGAGATTTTAAATACCGTATTCCACCGCTTTCCAAAGATGAGTTTGGGCAACTGGCGGTCGGTTTTAACCGGATGACCGGAGAGCTTAACAGAATAACCGTAATGCGTGATTTTCTTGAGGCTGTAATAAATTCGCTTAAATATTCATTTTATATAATTGATACAGATTATGTGATTCAAATGGCTAACGCCGCTGCTAAGGAAAACGGTATAAAGCCCGGAATAAGATGTTATGAATGTACCCATCATCGCAACATCCCTTGTTCCGAGGCAAATGAGATTTGTCCGCTTGAGGATGTTATCAGAGAAAAAAAATCAGTGCAGCTTGAGCATATACATTATGATCAGCAGAACAGGAAAAGAATTTTTGAAATTTTTGGAGATCCGATATTTGATAAGGACGGCAATGTAGTGCGGATGATTGAGTATACTATCGATATTACGGAACGAAAAGAAGCGGAAAACAGATTAAAGCAACTAATGAAGGAATTAGAAACCAAAAATAAGGAGCTTGATGATTTCAATCATATTATTTCGCATGACTTAAAAGAACCCTTGCGGGCAATACACGCGTTTTCCAGATTTATTGAAGTTGATTTTAAAGAGCATTTAAGTGAAAAATCAAGATATTACTTGGAAAAAATTCAGGGGAATGCGCTAAAGATGCAGGAATTGATTGAAGGGCTTCGCGAGATTTCCAGTCTGGGGCATAGTACAGCGGTGTTTCGGATTGCGGACAGCAGAAAAATAGTTCGCGATGTTGTGGATAGATTCGAATATCAGATCAAAGATAAAAATGCCAGGGTTATTATTGCGGAAAATATGCCTGAAATTTTCTGTGACCCGGTAAGAATTGCGGAAGTGTTTGCGAATTTGATCTCAAACGCCCTTAAGTTTTCCGATAAAAACCTAACGGTAGTTGAGATAGGAGGTATTGACAAGAACAAGCACTGCGAGTTTTATGTTAAAGATAACGGGCAGGGGATTGAACCTGAATATTTTGAAAAGATATTTGAAATTTTCCAGCGCCTCGGAAGAAAAGAAGATTATGCGGAAGGAACAGGGATCGGTTTAAGCATAGCAAAGAAGATAATCGAAATGCATTGCGGTAGGATATGGGTTAATTCGGAGTTAGGCAAAGGTACGGTATTTTATTTTACGCTTCCTAAAAATCAAAAAGATGATACTGAAATGGAGAAAACCGATTAGGCGTCAGATATCTAAAATATATGTAGTATTTTTGTTTTTAAAGTATGATAATATTCAAAAAGGGGTTGCAATGAGGTTAAATTTTAAAAATGAGCAGGCGGTTTATTTTTTAGTTTTGATTTTTTTTATTTTTTTTCAGCTTGATAACAGTTTCTCCATGACCCTTTTAACGGAGCAGGAGGCAATTCATATTATTTGCGAAAAAACTCATATCCAGGAAATGATGAGAAAGGAAATAATAACATTCTCTCCTGAACAGATGGCGCGGGTAAAAGAAAAACTCGGCGGAAGGCTAACGATGTATAAGAAAGGAAAAGATGCGAAACAGCTTAGCCTGCAGACTGCATTTGCTTTTTATTTTTGCGGATGCTGGCAGGAAAAGGGTGAAAAATATGCGGCATTAATGTTAGAAGAGCCGGGCAAGTGGGGGCCGATAAAATATTTTATCGTTATTAATAATGAAGATAAGTCGATTAATAATGTACTGGTAATGAGTTATAAGGAAATAAGGGGCAGGCCGATTGTTCGGCGCAGTTTCTTGTCCCAGTTTATCGGCAAAAAAATCCAGGACAGCTTCAAAGATATTACCGGAGTGAGCGGAGCGACTATTTCTTCGCAGGCAACGGTATTTGTTGTGCGCAAAGCCTTGGCTTTATATAGTGAATACTTAGAAAGCATAGAAGGAAGAAAAGAATGAAAAAGCTAAGGGATTGGAGTATAAAGAAAAAGATTTTTTTGTTTTAGGAAGGTAAACTAGGAGTATAATAATCATGGCAGATATGATTTTGGATGTAAAAAGGCAAAAGTGCCCTTTACCAATAGTAGCAATTGCTGCACAACTCAAGCGGTTAGCCGCAAAGGAGACACTCGAAATCATTGCAGATGATCCTGCTTTTGGAGAGGATGTAAAAGCTTTTTGCCGGGTTACGAATAATAGTCTTGAGAGCCTTACTGTTTCGGAAGGTGTATTTAATGCGGTTATAAGGAAAAAATAAGGATGTAATTAAACGTGACAATGGCGTATAAATTTAAAAAAAAGGGCGAAATATGGAAAAAGAAACAAAAACTAATAAAACCTTAATTATGTTCAGCAATGATTTGGATAAAGCTTTGGCTGGTTTCAATATCGCGATCGGAGCGGTAAGCATGGGGTTTAATGCAACTATTTTTTTTACATTTTGGGGGATTAATATTTTAAGAAAAGAAAATTTCCTCCCTTGTAAAAAAGGTATTACTGATAAAATATTTGCCTTGCTTATGCCCAGGGGGCCGGATAAGCTTATTCTTTCTAAAATGCATATGATGGGGATGGGGACATGGATGATGAAGAGGGTTATGAAAAATAAACAGGTAGCAATGCTTCCTGAATTGATTAAGCTGGCTCAGGATTCGGGTGTTAAATTTATTGCCTGTCAGATGTCGATGGATATGATGGGTATAAAAAGAGAAGAGCTTATTAGCGGGCTTGATTACTCGGGGGTGGCTAAATATTTAGAAGAAGCTGGC
The DNA here is from genome assembly GCA_016213925.1 of Candidatus Omnitrophota bacterium. GTDB lineage: Bacteria > Omnitrophota > Gorgyraeia > B26-G9 > B26-G9 > JACQZH01. The sequence goes on from JACQZH010000053.1 coordinate 3,381, forward strand.
AAGGCAGATGTGAACCTGTTCATTTAAAAGTTTTAGTAAAGTAGGTATTAATGAGCGAGAAACAGAGACAATTGTATATTATTACAAGCGATTATGGAGAGGATGATAATAAGGCGTGTTTTGCCATTAGCCTGGCATTGACGGCAAAACTTATGGGGATAGAAGTGGATATATATCTAGGCGGTCCGGGGGTTAAATTAGCTTCAACTAATTGCAAGATAAAAACTTGTGCTGAAGGATTAAAAAGCGCGCAGGAGTATATTGCTGAATTTATACAAAATAAAGGCAGGGTTTTTGTCTGCCAGACTTGTTATTCGAAATATTTTAAAATAAAAAATATTAATGTTATTAATAAGCGATTAATAGAAGGCGCGGTTTGCGCCGGGTTAGGGGCATTAGTTGAAATGTCATTGAATAGCAAGGTGTTCACGTTTTAGCCCAGGTTTATCAATTTTAATTTAATGGGAAAAAATATGAAAAATGAAATAGAAAAATTAAAAGAAATAATTAAAAATTTTGAAGAAAAAGAACTGCGTTGGAAGAAACTTGCGGAAGCGGTCAGTGAGGCAAATGCCTATGCGGCTATCCTTGTCGCAGAGTTAGAAAATAAAAACGAAGCTTTAGCTAATTCTCAAAAGTTGAGTAATGAGAGAAAAGAATTTATTGAAAATGTAATTAATTCTTTGGAATCCCCTTTTTACGTGATTAATACCAGGTTTGAAATAATATTGGCTAATAAGGCGGCGATAGAAAGAGGGGTAATATTGGGAAAACACTGTTATGAGTGTACTCATAAAGTAAACGAACCTTGCCACGGCAAAGACCCCTGTCCCTTGCAGGAGGTCATGAAATTAAAGAAATCAGTTAAAATGGATCATGTTCATTATTTAAATAACAAAGAGGTAATCGTGGAAGTTCACGGAGACCCGATATTTGACGAAGATGGCAATGTAGTCAAGATGATCGAGTATGCCATAGATATTACGGAGCGCAAGAACTATGAAAACCGATTAAAAAACGCGTATGAAAAACTTAAAGAGGTGCAGGAACAACTGATACAGGCAGGAAAGATGGTTGTTGTGGGTGAGCTGGCAAGCGGTATAGCGCATGAAGTAAAAAATCCTTTAGCGATAATATTACAGGGTATTGATTATCTGGATAAAAAGATTTCTTCTAATGACGCGAATATAACTTCGGCTTTAAAATACATGAATGATGCTGTGCATAGAGCGGACGGTATTATTAGGGGGCTGCTGGATTTTTCTACTTCGTCTAATTTAACGCTAGTGTGTATGCGGGTGGAGCCTATTATTGAGAGTGCGCTTTTTCTTGTAAAGAATCTGCTGGATAAGAATAAGATTAAGGTTGAAAAGGAAATAGAAAAGAATCTGGCTCAAGCAAAACTGGATAAAAGCAAGTTAGAACAGGTATTAGTGAATATTTTTTTGAACGCTATTAGCGAGATGCCTGACGGCGGGACATTGACTGTGCGCGCTTTTGCTGATAAAGTTACGCAAATAAGCGAAGAAGCCGGCCGCAGGGTAACTGATCGGTTTGAACTGGGACAGCCGGTTATTGTGATTGAAGTCGAAGATACGGGACACGGACTTTCCGAAGAAGTGAAAGAAAAAATATTTGTCCCGTTTTTTACGACTAAACGCGCCAAGGGCGGCACAGGATTGGGTTTAGGCATTGCAAAAAATATTATTGAACAGCATAGCGGGAAAATAACTATTGATAATAAACCCCAGGGACAAGGAGCGCGAGTGAGAATAACTATAAAAGCCTGCGCAGCTAACGGCTAATGAGCTCATGAGCTATTTTGCTTTTCCCTGGTTTGCTACCGCTTGCATTGCTTTTTCTATAGCTTGCTGGTCGCCAAGATAATAATGTTTTATTGGTTTTAGTTCATCGTCAAACTCATAAACCAGCGGTACTCCTGTGGGAATATTCAGGTTAACGATATTTTCGTCATTGATATTATCAAGATATTTTACCAGAGCGCGCAAACTGTTCCCATGCGCGGCAATAATAATTTTTTCTCCTAATTTTAAAGAAGGGGCTATTGTCTTGTGCCAGTAAGGCAGAAAGCGCTCGACTGTGTCTTTAAGGCATTCGGTTTGCGGGATTTCTTTTTCTTTCATGTCCAGGTAACGCGGATCAATCCCCGGGTAACGCGAGTCAGTCTTCTCAAGCGCCGGAGGAGGGATATCATAACTGCGTCTCCATATAAGCACCTGGTCCTCTCCATATTGAGCCGCGGTTTGCGCTTTGTTCATCCCCTGCAAAGCGCCGTAATGGCGTTCGTTCAGCCGCCAGCTGCGGTGCACTGGTATCCACATCAGGTCCATTTCGTCTAAGACCAGCCAGAGCGTGCGGATAGCTCTTTTTAGTACGGAAGTAAAGGCAACATCAAAGCTGAAGCCTTCGCTTTGAAGCAGTTTACCTGCTTGTTTTGCTTCCTCAATTCCTTTTTCAGAAAGGTCAACGTCAGTCCATCCGGTAAATCTGTTTTCCTTATTCCAGATACTTTCTCCGTGACGCAGCAATACAATCTTTATCGGTTCCATATAAACTCCTTTTTTTGTTGTTAACAAATATTTAATATTATATTTTTTTTGCAGCAGAAAATCAAGTAGTGTAATATAATAAATATTATGTAACTAGTACTCGCAAGAGTGAGTACTCGAAAGGGAAACCAGAAACTCTAAGTTCTAAATACTAAACTCTAAATAAACTCAAATGACTAAAGCTCAAAGTGCAAAAAGAAGGGTAAAGAAAAGTTAAATTTTTATTTGGAATTTGTAATTTTGATTTATTTAGGATTTAGAATTTGGGGTTTAGTGTTTGATTAAAAAAGTGCTAACTATTGCAGGACAAACCACGAAGATGAGAAAAAATATTGTTTGGATATCTTTGATTTCACTGATGATTTCAATTAATAGCATGTGCTTTGCCATGAATTGGAAATTGCTTCATGAGCAGGCTGATACCATGACTCTTAAACAGGCAGAGAAGAGAGTTCATGATTATCCGGATTCCTTGGAATATTTATATGTGCTGGGCCTTAATTATTTGAATAATTATAGAAATGACGGCGCGAAGGAAATTTTTAACAAAATTCTGACAATCAGCCCGGATTCTTATGAGGCCCAATGGGGTTTGGCTGAACTATTGCGCAGAAAACATAAGCTTAACGAAAGCGAGGGCGAGCTTGAAAATATCATAAAAGAATATCCTGACTTTTATCCGGCATATTTAAGCTAGAGTTATCTAAAGTATATTAAAATGGATTTTAATTTGGCCGCTTGGCTTGCTAATAAAGTTATCCGCCAGCCTGAAAATCTTATGGATGCGGCGACACATGCGCGCGCGCATTGTTTGTACGCCGGAGCGAAAGGAATGATTGCTTATTACGGCGGCCCTGTTTCCAAAATTGTTAATGGTTCTTGGATATTTCCTCATCTAAAGGCGGCGCGCCAGCTCCAGGAGAATAATGCCGCAGTTTTACTGGGATTAGGCAGCTATTATTTATTGATTCCGCCTGTTTTAGGCCAGGATATTGAGCGGGCCAGAGAATACCTTGAACTGGCACTAGAGAAAGACCCTTTTTGCGTAAATGCGTATGTGCGTTTAGCGCAGGCCTACAGGCTAAAAGGCGATGAAGTAAAATATAAGGAGTATCTTGACAAGGCTTCAAAAATCGACCCGGGAGATGAGATATTAATTGATATTAAGAACGGGACCGGAAAGTTTATTTATTTTGACGCATTGAAGTGAATATGACTATGGGTAAAAACATAATTAAGGATATTGAAAATTTAACGGAAGAGGAACTGCTTAAAGTAAGGATTCGCGATCTGCCGGTAAAGATTGAGGGGGCTTGGATTGAGGAGTGCGTTAAGAAGTTATATGAGGAACTTGAGGCGCGTGCGATTAATTTTAAGCCGGTTTGTTATCTAGCTGATGAATGGCTTACCCCTGACAAAGAACCGGTAATTGGAATCCCGTTTTTTTTAGCGCACCCGGCACTAATGAAACTAGAAAAACAGATGATGCTTGATGTCGAGGGGGCAACTAAACAGTGGTGCATGAAGCTTTTAAGGCACGAGGCCGGCCACGCGTTAAACTACGCCTATGATTTGTATAAGAAAAAAAGTTGGCAGAGATTATTCGGCCGGTTTAATCAAGAATATCCCGATACCTACAGGTTCAGGCCTTACAGCAGGAATTTTGTAAGGCACCTGGAGGATTATTATGCCCAGTACCATCCTGACGAAGATTTTTCCGAGACTTTTGCCGTGTGGCTTACTACGGATATTGATTGGCAAGCGCAGTATAAAGGCTGGCCGGCGTTAAAGAAGATTAAATTTGTTGACGAACTTATGCGCGGGATCAGGGAAAAAGAGCCGGTAAATAAAAAGGGAAAAAAATATTGGCAGGCATCCCGGCTGACAACAACGTTACGGAATTATTATAAAAGGAAACGGCACGTTTATGCCGAGGATTTCCTGGATTTTCATGATATGAATTTAAAGCGTATTTTTATGAAAAAAAACCAGGAATGTAAGCCGGAGAATTTCGCGTTTCAGCTGATAAGCCGCTACCGCAAGAATCTTATCGCCTCGATTTCAATATGGACCGGGGAAAAGAAATATATTGTTGATGGAGTGCTTAAGGCGTTGATAAAGCGCTCTAAAGCGCTGAATCTTATTTATGATTCCGAGCCGCTGGCAGTGCTGGAGGTATCGGCGTATGTGACGACTTTAATGATGAATTACATGTATACCGGCAGGCTGCGCGGTGAAAAATGAAGAAAAAATTAAAAGTCCTTTTAGTGTTTGATACGCCGGTGAAAAAACCGCGCGGATATTCCTATGCCGAGGAGTTTCAGGAAGAAGACTGGAATACAGAAGCGGATGTTTATAACGCTTTACGCGAAAACGGGCATAAGGTCAGTTTATTAGGCGTTCATAACGATATTAATATTCTTTTTGAAGAAATCAAGGAAAATCCTCCGGAGGTTATTTTCAACCTTACCGAGGTTTTCGATAACAAGTCTTCAATGGACAAGAATTTTGCCGGTGTGCTTGAAATGCTGGGAATCCCGTTTACCGGCGCTTCTTCAAAAACATTGTTGTTATGCAATGATAAGGCTGTGCATAAGAAGATACTTCGGTTTCACCGCATCCGCGTGCCCAGGTTCCATACTTTTTACCGAGAACATAAGGTATGGCTGCCGAAGAAACTGCGTCTGCCGCTTGTAGTAAAGCCGCTTACTGATGAGGGCTCCCGGGGGATTTCGCTTGCTTCGGTTATTGACAACGAAGCAGCGCTTATTGAGCGCGTGGATTTTATCCATAAGAAGATGAACATGTGCGCGATTGCCGAGGAATATATCCCCGGCAGGGAACTGTATGTGGGATTGGTAGGCAAAAAAATAGTCAAGGTGCTTCCTTTCCGGGAGATGAAATTCGGACAGGAGCTTGACGAAGAAATGCGCATTGCCACTTATAAGGCAAAATGGGATAAGGAATACCGCAGGAAATGGGGTTTGAAAAATGTTTTTCCCGGAAAACTTGCCAACGGCGTGCAGGAAGAAATAGAGGAAATATGTAAACGCGCTTACCGGGCGCTCAACATGCAAAGTTACGCCCGTTTTGATATGCGCGTTACCGCAAACGGGCGTGTTTTTGTCCTTGAGGCAAATGCTAACCCGTGCTTGGCAAAGAATGATGAGGTTGCGCAGTCAGCGGAAAAAGCGGGGATTAGTTACAATAAACTTGTTCAACGGATACTGTCGCTGGCTTTCAGAAGGAAAGAGTAAAGCTAAAAGCTCTGGGGATAGAATATATGAAAAAAGAACATATGTTTTTGTACGGAAAAAAAACTGTTTTAGAGCGCTTAAGGGCAAATCCGAAAAGCATTCAAAAGATATTCCTGAAAGATAATTTTCAAGATGAGCAGATTGAGAATCTTATCAGCAAAGAAAATGTCCCTTGCGAACGCCTGCCGGAAAAGAAAGTCGAGGATATGAAGCGGGTAAAAAATTTACAGGGGATTATCGCTAAAGTGAATGCTTTTGAATTTATCGCTTATGAAAAACTGCTTGAACGGGTTAAGGAAAAAAAAGTTGTACTTGTTTTTCTTGACCGGATCAATGATCCGCATAATCTGGGGGTAATTATGCGCTCTCTTGCCTGTTTTGGCGGGTTTGCCGTGGTTATTTGTGAGCACGGGGCATGCCCGATTACTGATGCGGTATTGCATGTGGGTTCGGGCGCGGATAATTATGTAGCGGTTGCGAAAGTTGCGGATATGCCTAGAGCTATAATTTCCGCCAAGAACAGCGGCTTGATGATCATCGGCGCTGTAGTTGACAAAGCGCAGGATATTAGTTCAATCGCCCTGACTTTTCCCGTAGGGTTGGTCCTGGGGGCAGAGCTTGAGGGTATATCATCAAAGGTTGAAGAATTGCTGGATATTAGAGCTGTGATCCCGATGCCGGGGAAAAAACTTTCATTAAACGTAGCTATGGCTTGTACGGTTTTCTGTTATGAGATAGCAAGGAAGAGAAACGCAGGTTCTTTCTTAAATAAAGTGGAGTAATTTTTATAAGTGATGTAGCGACATGATGATTGATAAATTTTACACTCAACACAAATTTTTTTGCCCAAAAATGGCAAAACCGACAAATCTGCGCCAGGTTTTTGGCGCTGCGGAACTCGCTTCTGGGCTAATCGCCAGCAGAAGCTCAGACAGTTCTCGCGCCCTAAAGGGGTTCCAAAAACCTAACGCATATTTGTCTAAATTTATGAATTCGCTTAAAAATTTCTCAATCATCTTTCCACATTAAATGAGAAAGAGCCGAAACGTAAAATAATGAAATACAGTTATTATTCTTTCAGGGAATATTTGGAAAACCGTTTTCAAGCCAATGTGCGCAGGCTCAGTATCAATGCCGGGTTTAGCTGTCCTAACCGGGATGGGTCGCTGGATACGGAGGGTTGTTTTTTTTGCAACGAAAAAGGATTTTCTTTGTTTTCGCAGACGGACAAGCCTTTGAAGGAGCAGATTATTGCTTCAATGGATTTATTGCGCCAACGCTATAAAACCCAGAAGTTTATAGCCTATTTTCAAAACGCTTCCAACACATACGCGGGCATTGAAAAATTGAAAATGGTTTTTGATACAATCCGTTCATTTAATGATATTGTCGGGCTGATTATCTCGACCCGGCCAGACTGCGTTGACGCGGAAAAACTGGCTTTGATCAGTGAATATTGCGCTGAATATGAGGTATGGATAGAATACGGACTGCAAAGCATACATGATAAAACTCTGGATTTAGTTAACCGCAGGCATAATTCGGCGCAGTTTTTGGACGCGGTCAGGTTAACTAAAAAAACAAAAATAAATATAGGCGTTCATGTGATACTGGGGCTTCCCGGAGAAACAAGGCAGGATATGATTGAGACCGCGAAAATTCTGGCGGAGCTTGGAGTAAAAGGGGTAAAAATACATGTTTTTCATATATTGCGCGATACCAGGTTTCAGGCGCTTTATGAGCAAGGGCAAATAGCTTTGATGGAAGAAAAAGAATATGTGCGGGCAGTATGCGATTTTCTGGAGCATTTGCGCCCGGATTGTGTTATTATGCGCCTTGTATCCACCGCGCGGGAAGATATCTTAATCGCTCCGCAGTGGATAAACCAGAGGCAAAAAGTCTTAGCGGATATAAATAACGAATTTTTAAGGAGAAAATCGAATCAGGGGAGCCGCGCATAAATAAAAAGGATAAAAGGCCCTAAGCCAGAACGAAGTGTTTTTACCACAGAGTTCACACCTGCCTGCCGGCAAGGCAGGGATGACACAGAGTGAATATCAATGAACTAATTAAAAACACGCTGGGTTATGTAAAAATATAGAAGATATTTTTGACGATATGTAAGCATTAAAAAAAGGAGAGGTTTTTATGGATTGGAAGATATTTTTTGCCACATTTTCAGCGATATTTCTTGCCGAGCTGGGAGATAAAACTCAATTGGCAAACTTGTGCATGGCGGCAAAATCAAAATCATGGATAAGCGTGGTGCTTGCTTCAATAGCCGCGTTTAGCCTGGTAACGCTGATTACCGTACTTTTAGGCGGTGTTTTTAAAAAATTTCTTAACCCGGAACATATCCGCTATATAGCCGCTGCGTTATTTATCGGTGTTGGGCTGTTAATGCTGCTTGGTAAAATATAGTAACCATATCTTCGATGAAGATTTTGCTGATAAATCCTCCTATAGAAGATTACTTTTTTACTCCCGGGCGGGCGTATCCTTTGGGGCTGCTCTATCTGGCGACAGTGTTGAATAACCATGGTTTTGAGGTAAAGATTTTTAATGCCCAGGAAGAATATACCAAAAGGACAGTGCCTGCGCCGGAAGAGTTTGCATATTTAAAAAAATATTATCATCCGAATAAGTCCGCTTTTTGCCTTTTTTCGAACTATTACCGTTTTGGCAGTGATTATAAACATATAGAACATGCCGCGCGTGAATTTAAACCGGATATTGCCGGAATTTCCGCCAATTTTTCGGCGTATTTAGATTCAAGTATTACAGTGGCTAAACTGATAAAGGGGATTGATAAAAGGATAGTAGTTGTATTAGGAGGCAGGGCCGCGACAACTATGCCGGAGTTTGTTTTATCAAATGAATATGTTGATTTTGTCCTGCGCGGTGAAGCGGAATTCGGGCTTTTGGAATTATGCCGAAAAATCAAGAACGGTAATACCGAAAATATTAAAGGGTTATGTTATAAAAGGAATTCAGCGGCGCCTGCGGTTGACGGAAAAATTTTAGAGGTTGAAGACCTTGATGCTTTACCGGTACTGAATATAGAGTTTGTTGATTTTAACAAGTATCGGTTTAATGGGAAAACAATGATTTCCCTGCTTACTTCTCGCGGATGCGCGATGCAGTGCTCTTTTTGCGCGATAAATGAATCCTTTCGTTTCCGCAGCGCAGAGCATGTTTTTAAAGAAATTGAATATTGTTTTTCCTTGGGGGTGCGCCATTTTAATTTTGAAGATGATACAATTAACCTGAATACGGAATTTGAAAAGCTGCTGGATGGGCTGATTGAAAAATTCAGCGGCAGGATCAGCATTTCTTTTATGAATGGATTGCTTAGCTTAGGCCTTAACCGCGGTTTACAGGATAAACTGGTTAAAGCCGGCCTGACGCACCTGGATTTATCCATAGTTAGTTCTAATGAGCAATTGCTTAAAAACATGTCCCGCTCCGAGAAGGTTTGTGATGTTTTTGAGCTTGCCGAAAAAATGGCAAAGCGGAAAATTACTCCGACTGCGCATTTTATAATAGCTCTTCCCGGCCAAAAATTCGAGGATGCTTTAAATGATATGCGTTTGCTGGCGGGAAAACCGGTTTTGCTTGGCCCGAGTATATTTTACCCTGTTGTTGAAAGCAGTATGTACAAAGACTATCAGGATAAAGACAGTTTGTTTTCCCCGGAGAATTACCGTTTTTTTCGAAGCAGCGCCGCTTGCTATGATAAAGAAATTTCAAGAAATAGAATATTTTTGCTTTTTTCTTTTTCCCGGATTATAAATTTTATTAAACTGCTTATGGATGAATTTAATATCGAAGATATGGGCATTAAAGAGTTTTTAAGGCAAAAAACTAAGGCTTTAGAAATAAGAAGCAATTGCATTGATAGCGTTCAAAGGATGGATAAAAGTACTTTAAGTTTTATTTTGCTTTATAGTATAATCGATGAACAGTTTTTTTATTATGCTGAAGGACTAAAGCGCAGGGAAGGATTTTTGTATTATTTTAAGAAAGAAGAATTTTTTGATCAGCAAGATATCAGAAAAATAATGAACGGATTGAAGATAACTTCTGTTTGCGGGAAAAACCAACTAATATAGAAAAACAGTGTTTAAAAATCGTAAAATGAGTTAAAATAATAGCATTGGAAATATATATTTGCTATTGGGCAATTAGGGTGTTGCCGGTAAGAATGAAAGGCGAGATGAAGATTGAGAGTGTTTTAGGATGATGGACAATGCTTATGGAATATAAGCCGTAAGTTTTTTTAATTTCTGTTTAGATAGGATAATTATGCGATGAAAAAAATAAAAGATTGGAAAATAAGAAATAAACTTTTGGCGACCTTTGGAGTTATTTTTACGCTTGCAGCTATTCTTTGCGCGCATTCTGTTGCATCTTTAGTTCTTATTCAGCGCCACTCAAGGGACCTGGAAAAAAATGGGTTTTCCCGTTTAATTATAGTTACGCAATTAAAAGAGCTAGTTTGTGCTGTTTCCTCGCTTTTTGAGCAGCGTATCTTGATGCGGGAACCTGATTCGGTATTGGTAAAGGATATTGAAAAAAAGGCTAGCCGGCTAAGGACGCTTATTGTTGAATTTAAAGAAATTATTAAGGATTCAGATAAAGAGTTATTATCACTAAAAAAAGAACATAATGTAACCGAGCAAATTTTATTACGGTCAATGAATAGACTGGAAGAATCCTTTGATAATTTTTATGCCAAAGGTATTCAGGCGCTAAAGGCTTATGCAGATAACGATGATTTAAGGCTAAAAAGTATTTTGGCTGAATTTCATCTGTATGCAGAGAAACTAAATCGTGAATTTGGTGAATTTGAAGAGGAGAATATAAGTATTTTATTGATATCTTTGGCGCGTATTGATACGATAGGCAGGCAATCAAAATTCGTACAACTATTGCTGGTGTTTTTAGTTTTGATTATAGGCACGGTTGTGAGCATATTCCTTATTCAGGGGATAACGGTTGCTTTAAAACAACTTGTTGAGGGCACATTGAAGATTGCTCAAGGAGACCTTGATTTTCAAATGCAGGTCGAAACCCAGGATGAATTCAGCCAGTTGTCCGAATCTTTTAACGAGATGACGCAGAATCTTAAGAAGCTTACTGTGTCCCATGAGTATGTGGATAATATTATTAAAAGTATATCTGATGTTTTGTTTGTGCTGGATAAATACGGCAGGATAAAAAAGGTCAACCATGCAGCCTATGATATTTTAGGATATTATGAAGAAGATTTGCTGAATAAATATGTTGGAACAATTTTTTCGGAAGATGAAGTGATTGAAGAAGAAATAATTAACAAAATAGAAGACCCTGCGATGTTAATCTCAAAGGATTTTGATGTGCTTAAAGTGAACGATGCTTTCCTAGCTATGCATGGTTTTAAAAAGGAGAACGTGATCGGGATAAAATGTTATAAAATTACGCACGGTTTGGAAGAAATATGCAATATCTCATCAGGACATGCCTGCCCATTACAAAAAGAAGCAGCTGTGAAAAATTCCACGCTTATTGAAGTGCACAGGCATTTAAATGAAGAAGGAGAGCCGGTAATGGTGGATGTTATTGCCGCTCCGGTTTACGGTGCTGACGGAGAGGTTATTTATTACCTGCATATAGCCAGGGAAACTAAGGGGAAAGTGCTTGCGGAAGATATCGAGGCTGTCGAAGCTTTAGTTGAAAAGCTTAAGATATACCGCGGCCTTTTGGAGCGTAAACATGTTTACCGTAATCCAATAGTAGAAAATCTTTTAAAGGAAGGCGCGTTAAAAGGGATGGAGGTCAATTGCAAGGCCAAAGACGACCGGATTATCCCTTTTATGCTTTCCGGATCAGCGATAAAAAACAGCAAAGGAGAATTGGATGGTATTGTCTGTATCGGCAGGGATATAAGCGAACATAAACTTTTTCTAAAACGCGAACATGAATTGGATAAGATCCTAACTGTTTCACAAATCGAAGCGAATAGGATAAGGTCATTAGATGAGGCCAATAAGCAGTGGAATGACACGTTTAACTCCATTAATGACCTGATTTTTATAGCGGATAATAATTATAATATCATTAAAGCGAATAAAGCGTTTCTTGATTTTAGCGGACAACACGAGCAGGATATTATGACGAAAAAATGCTTTGAGGTTTTTTATCCGGATAATAATTCTTTGGAACATTGTCCGTTGAAAAAAAAAGAAGGAATAGATAAAAAGTCCGTTACTTACGAAACAAAGCACGTCTATTCCGGAGTGCCGTATCTGCTTACGGTTTCTCCAATATTTTCTGAACAAGGCCAATGCCTTGGGGTGGTGCATGTTGCTAAGAATATCGAGGAACGAAAAAAAATTGAGATAGCTCAACAGCTTAGCCAGCTGGGGCGCATGGTCGCGGAAATGGCGCATGAGCTCAATAATCCACTTCAAGTAATTCTTAGTAATTCCCAGCTTGCCCTGATGCAGGGAATTGAGAATGAAAATATAAGAAAGAAAATGGAGCTTATTTTAAACCAGACAGAATTTTCCCGGGATATTATTGCCAGGCTTTTAAAATTTTCTAAGCCTAAGATGAGCGCGTTTAAAGCAACGAATTTAAACAGCATTGTTAAAGCAATAGTCTCGATTTTAGAGCATCAATATTTTTTAAGAAGTGTTTATATAGTTACGGATTTTTCCATCCTGCCAGATGTGTTTGTCGATGAGAAAGCTATACAGGAAATGATTATGTCTTTATGCCAGAACGCATTTGAGGCAATACCGCAAAAAGGGATTATTGAGATTAAAACTTCTTTTATAGATAAATTTGCGAAACTCGATATTATTGATTCCGGATGCGGAATTGCGCCGGAAAATATCGATAAGATCTTTGAGCCGTTTTTTACGACAAAGGAAAAAGGCACAGGCCTTGGGCTTGCTATTTGTCAGAGCATAGTGAATGAAAATAAAGGCGTAATAAAGATCTCGAGCGTTTTAGGAAAAGGAACAACAGTTACAGTTTTGTTACCGATGAGCAAGGCGGAGAAGATAGGTAATGGCTAAGATCTTACTAGTGGATGATGAGGTGCAGATACTGGATGTATTCGATGAACTGCTGACGATGAAAGGATATACGGTTATTAAAACTGCAAATGCCAGGTATGGCTTAGAGATAATCAATAAAGAAAATAATATTGACCTTATATTGCTGGATTTGAGAATGCCGGGAATGAACGGAACAGAGTTTTTACAGGAAATGAAAAAGGCCGGCAGGGATATCCCGGTTATTATCGTAACCGGAAATATTGATGGAGTTGATTTTAAACAATCCCTTGAGGCTTTGGGTGTCAAAAAAAAAGATATGCTTTTTAAACCGGTTAATTTCAATGTGTTGTTAGAAGCAATCAAAGATAAATTGAGCGAGGGAGACGGTTAAAAAGAAACTGTTTGGTGACATTGTTTAATAGTTATTCCTATGATATACTTTAATTAAAGACTACCTACTCTTAAGACAAAATAGATTATGAAAATAGAATAGGATGTTTGTTTAATAATATAATTCGTGAATAATTGAACCAGATATACCAAAATTGGCTTTTGTTAATGAATCAGCCGGTTAGGGTGGGGGGGGTATTTGATGAATATTTTTCGCGAGGAAACTGAACAGGGTAATATTGACGTAACTGATTCAACGATATTAGTTGTTGATGATGAGCCGGAAATCTTAAATATTGTTGTAAACGGATTTTCCCGGTTCGGGTTTAAAATGGTAACCGCGTTAAACGGAGAGGATGCCCTTGAGATAGTCGCGAAAGATAAAATCGATTTAATCCTGCTGGATATTATGATGCCGGGGATAAACGGTTTTGACGTCCTGAAAAAGATTAGAGACAATAAGCAAACATGGCATATCCCGGTAATTATGGTAACTGCTTTAAATGCTCCCAATGACAGGATACGGGGAATAGAGGCTGGCTGCCATGATTTTATTTCCAAGCCGTTTATTTTAGAGGAACTTCTCGCCAAAACCAGGTTTTTGCTGAAAATAAAATTTTTGTATGAGCAATTGGAAAGAAGCTATGAAAAGCTTAAATCGCTTGAGATAATGAAAGATAATCTCACGCACATGGTGATACATGACCTGAAAAATCCCCTGAATACGATTCTGTTAGGCCTTGAGTTCCTGCAAAAAAGATTTCAATCTAAACTTGCTCCGGAAGAGAAAATAAGCCTTGCCGTAGCATTGCGCGCTTGTTACGAATTAAAGGCGATAATGGATGATTTGCTTGATATCAATAAAATGGAAGCGGGAAAGATAAAATTAAGGTTGGAAAAATTTGATTTGGCAGTATTGATAACTGAAGTTATCGAGCAAATGAAAGTGATAATAGTGGATTCAAGTAAAGTTTTATCTTCGCAAATAGATAAAAAAATGCCTGAAATTTGCGCAGACCGCAAAATTATCAAACGGGTTATCGCGAATATTGTTAATAATGCCGTAAAGTTCACGCCGAGTAACGGAACGATTTTAATTAAAGCGTCTTTTGATAAGGCAAGTAATAATTTTTGCGTGCAGATAAAAGATTCCGGGGAAGGAATCCCCGAGGAGTATCTGGAAACAATATTTGATAAATTTGTGCAGCTGAACAATAATAAATTTAATGTCGGCCATGGGCTAGGGTTGAATTTTTGCAAACTAATGGTGGAAGCTCACGGCGGTAATATCCGGGTAGAAAGTAAGCCGGGAAAAGGGAGTAATTTTATTTTTACTTTGCCGGCGTAAAATCTGCTGGTTTTCTGCTATTTTTTCTCTAACGTCTTGACATTCCCTCTTGTTTTATGCTAGGATTTTAAAAAAAATAATACCGCATGGAGAAAAGAAATGGCTTCGGAATTCAATATTTTATTGGTCAGCGCTTTTAGTATCGGTTTTTTGCATACTCTGATTGGGCCGGATCATTATTTGCCGTTTATCGCAATGTCAAAAGCAAGGAACTGGAGCCTGGTTAAAACCTGTGTTGTTACGTTATTATGCGGGCTAGGCCATGTGTTAAGTTCAGTTGTTTTAGGCTTCGCGGGGATCGCTTTAGGCGTTGCAGCCTTTAAATTGGAAGCGGTTGAGGCTTTCAGAGGGGAGATTGCCGTATGGTTTTTGCTGATTTTCGGGTTTACTTATTTTATCTGCGGGCTGCGCAGGGCGATAAAGAATAAACCCCATACGCATATTCACGCGCATGGTAACGGTAATTTGCATGGGCATTTGCATATGCATAAGCATGAGCATTCTCATGTGCATGAAATGCATGAAGTAAATAATCATGTTTCTCTGACTCCCTGGATCTTGTTTACGATTTTTGTTTTCGGGCCTTGCGAACCGCTGATTCCGCTGCTTATGTATCCGGCGGCTAAGGGGCATATAGGCGAAGTGGTGCTGGTAAGCGCTGTATTCGGGTTGACAACTATTTTTACCATGATAGCGTTGGTTTTGGCTTTTTTATATGGTTTATCGTGGCTTCCAATTAACCGTTGGCAAAGATTTAACCACGCGCTTGCCGGGCTGGTGATATTTCTTTGTGGTGGAGCAATCAAATTCCTGGGGCTATAATTATTTTTTTGCTATTCTTGCACTTTCACTTGGGATATTATACAATAATACGCGCGAGAAAATCAGCGTAATGTTTAGCAAATCGCAATAAAATTTTATAAAAAGCTATCTGGGTTTTAGGTAAAAAAGATGGGATTGCCGGATGAGAGTTTCCTTTCAAACGCCGAATTGTTGTTTTACGGCGAATTTTAATTATACTGATACTGCAAAACAAGTTTTTAATGCTTTGCCGGTTGATGCAAAAATCTGTTTATGGGGAGAGGAGATTTATTTTAAAACTGATATAAAAGCTTCCGCGGAAAATGCTACCAAAAATGTTGATATCGGGGATGTTGCTTATTGGCCGCAGGGAAGAGCCATATGTGTTTTCTTCGGAACAACTCCTTTGAGCACAGATGAAAAACCGGTGCCTACCAGCGAAGTTGTCGTAATCGGCAGGATAAATGTTAATCCCGCTGAACTCCAGAAGATAAAACGTGACGATTCAGTCAGGGTTATGAGTGTTATCCAAAAGGAGAAAACACCTTCAGATATTTTGAATGCTCCTGCTGATAAGAAACTTACCCAGGAAGAGATAGATGTCCTGGTAAAACATCTTTTGGAAGAGAAAAAAAGAAAAGCGCAACAACAGTAAATTTGGGTCCTCATAAGCGAGCTTCTGCGCGTCTTATGCTCACTACGTGAGCCGATCGAGTCTCTTCTACTAAGAGCTGAACTGTTACCAGCAACAAGGCGGCTAATGATTGCTTATTTAAAATACTGGGATAGCCCTTGCATTAACAGATGTATCCCTATTGCGGCAAGGAAAAGACAAAGTATTTTTGAAAGTACGGTACAGGTTATTTCCCCGAGAAATTTGTAGATTTTGTCAATAAACCGGAAAATAAGCCAAGTTATTCCCAATACTATTAATATTGAACAGCTAGCGATTATAAGCCCATACTCGGAGCTTATGACTAGCACGCTCATCATTGCTCCCGGCCCGGCAAGGATAGGGCAGGCAATCGGCACCGCGCCGATGTGGCTGGCATCCTGTTGTTTGCCGTTTAATACTCCACGGGCAAGCGCTCCGAATACAAGATGGTCAATGGAGATGATTAAAAGAAGCAGCCCTCCGGCAGCCATGAGATCATGAATATTTATTTGAAAAAAAACACTCAAAATACGTTCGCCGGCAATAAGAAAAATAAAGAGTATTGCTAAGGAAACAACAAATCCGGTTTGAAATGCTTTTTTTCTATTTTCTTTTGCCATTGGGTTTGTGATTTGCAGAAAAATAGGAATACTGCCAACCGGATTAACTATGGCAAAAAGAATAAGCGTTGATTTGATTAAGCCGCCCCAATCCATTAAAATCCCTCTTTGCGATGCAAATATTATAATAACATTATTTTTTTAATATGTCTATTGCTGAAGTGTCCGCTCTTATGTTACAATAAGGAAAGTTAATTTTAAACTTAAGGTGAAAATATATCAGATTTATGCAGATTCGGAGTTTCTTTGAAAAAAAATTATTGAAAATAGAATGATTGTTTTTTAAGCCTGGAACACCTAATTTTTTAAGCCTGGAACACCTAAGAAGCTGATAATTGGGGGCGGTTATCTATCTATGGATTATTTTGATGAAGATGCTCAATTAATGCTGCGTTTCAAGGATGGAGAAGAATCCTGCTTTGAACAATTAGTTGAACGGCATAAACAAAGAGTTTTTAACCTGGCATACAGATTTTTTAGCGATTATCAGCAGGCAGAAGACATTAGCCAGCAGGTATTTATCAAATTATATTACGCAAAGCATACCTATACTCCTAAAGCAAAATTTACTACATGGCTTTATGCCATATGCAGGAATACCTGCCTGAAAATACTGCGCGTTAAGACTCCAAAAATGTTATCTATTGATTATAGCAAGCAATTAGAAGAAAAAGATGTTTTGCCGCAAATTGCTGATACGAAAATACCCAGGCCTGACACGGTTATTTTGGATAAGGAAAGGCAGGAGATAATAAAAGCTGCTTTAGATTCTCTGCCGGAGAACCAAAAGATGGCGGTTATCTTAAACAGATATGAAGAGTTATCTTATGAAGAGATTGCCGGGATAATGGGATGTTCGCAAAAGGCGGTTAAATCCCTGGTGCACAGGGCAAGGCTGAATTTAAAGGAAAAACTGGCGGTTTTTTATGAAAAAACATAATTTGGGGTAATAGTTCAGAGGTAAGCAGTTCGGGGAAAATTTCATTCTCATAAGCGAGCTTCTGCGCGCCTTGTGCTCACTACGTGAGCCGATCGAGTCTCTTCTGCTAAGAGCTGAACTGTTACGATTTGCGCGAAACTTTTTTGCTGGTTACGGGTTAAATAGGATAAGGAGTAAAAGATAATGAATTGCCAAAAGGTGAAAAGTTTATTAATAGGTTTTTTAAACGGAGAGCTTGAGGAAAATATCCGCAAAAGAGTGCGGGAACATCTTGACCTGTGCGCGGATTGCTCCCGGGAAAAAGAACTGCTTTCAACGTCTTGGCAGCTTATGCTTGATCATTCTGTGCCTCGGGTGAGTGAAAATTTCACTGCTGATTTAATGAAAAAAATCAGGCTAGGGCAATCTGAACATATCAAAGTTACTTTTAATCTGCCTTTTTTCAGGGGCCTCTTTGGGGTAAGGGCTTTATCCGGAGCTTTGGGCTTTGTGCTTGCCGGAGTATTCGTGTTTTTTATGTTTTGGAAAAGTCCTTCAAACAATCAGGAGCTGGCACAAAAAATTCAACCGGATTATCAAATAAGCGAGTCAATCGCTAATGATGAAGAAATAATTAAAAATCTGGACATCTTAGAAGATATTGAGCTTTTAGAAAATCTTAGTTTATTGACGGAAATGCAGGCAATTGAAAACTTTGAAGAAGAGACTACGTAATCTTTAAAATATAGGATTGCTGAAATTTTGGTTCTTTCGTGAATTTTGGGGGCAGAGGCAAAATATTTTTCCCCCTTTATTGATGAGTGTGGATTGCGAATATTTAGAGTTAAGAGGCGTCAGTATGAATGTATTTAAAAAAATGTCTATGAGTTTGATAGTTATTCTAATGATCCTGCAGTTTGGACCAAATACTGCAGCCTTAGCCCAGGAAAAAGATGGGGCAGGGGGGGCTTATGCGGATAAACTTAAACGTTGGCAGGCTCTTTCGGAAGAACAGCGCCGAATTATCAGGCAGAGAGCAAAAGATATTGATTCTCAAAAATTGAATGAACTTCGGGAAAGAGATGCTGAATTTAAGGCCATGCCGCAGGATGAACAGCAGCTAATTAGAGATAATTACCGCAAGTTTAAAGAGCTTCCTGCGGAAAAAAGAGAATCTTTAAAACAAAAACATCAGCGCTTCCGGGATTTGCCTGCGGGGAAAAGGCAGGAATTAAGGCAGAGGTTTTTGGAGCGAAGCGGCCGGCAGGAGAAAACTTTTTTAGGAGAAGAAGACAGGCCAGAACATAAGGGACAGTTTTACCGAGATAAGGAGTTTATGCTTCAGAGAATAGAGGAGAAAAGACAATTAAAGCGGCAGCAAGGCGGGAAAGATGATCAGGTTAATTTAAAAAATGGACAGAGCCAAAGGCGAGTGCCGGAATACTTGCCGCAGGAGGGTTTTAAAGAAAGGATGCAAAGATCTAAACGGAATTATCAGGATTTGCGTCCAAGAGAAGGAGCTGTTAAAGAGCGCCGTAATTATAAAAAAGAAGGGCTTGATAAAGGTCATGGCTATGAAAGGCCTGGTGAGCGTTTAAAACAAAAACAAGAGCGTCCGAACAAAAATAGAGGAAGTTTCAGGCATTTAAAGTAAAATAAAAAAAATCCGGAACTTTTTAAATTTTTTTGGGTTTAATCATAATGAGGCAGGAATAAATAAAATGGTAAATAAAAAAACGATGAGAGGAGGAAAGAAAATGAGGAAGTTTAAATCAGTATGGATAATGGCAGCGGTTATTTGCATGGCGTTAGCTTCTGCGCAGGTATTACTAGCGCAGGAAGATAACGCACAAGCAGATGAAAAAGTAAAAGAAAATCAAGGAAAGCACGAAGGCTGGAAAAAGTTTGATACTAACAAGGATGGGGTGGTTGATGATCAAGAAAAACAAGCCTGGCAGGAAAGAAAAGCAGAGCTTGATCTTAACCATGATGGGAAGATTGATGAACATGAGCGCAAAAAAGCATTAAAGGAAAAGTTTCTTGATAAAAATAAAGATGGTGTTATCGATGAAACGGAACAGCAGGCATGGCAGGAGAAAAAGGAAGAACTTGACCTTAACAATGACGGAAAAGTGGATCAGCACGAAAGGCAGAAGGCAAAGCAAGACAGGTTGATGGACCGTAATAATGACGGTACTATTGATGAAAAGGAACAGCAGGCTTGGCAGGAACATAAAGAACGCATGGATGTTAACATGGATGTTAATAAGGACGGCAAAATAGATGCGTTCGAAAGGCAGCAGGCTAAGGATCGTTTTGAAGATAGGCGCGATAATCGTGAAGATGCGCGTGACCGTCAAGAAGACAGATGGGATAATAAAGAGGATATAAGGGATCACAGGGAAGATGTCTGGGACCGTAAAGAAGATGCGCGCGATCGCCAGGAAGATATCTGGGATAGAAAAGAAGATGTAAAAGACCGCCAGGAGGATATCTGGGATCGTAAAGAAGATATTATGGATAGAAGAGATGATAAAATAAAAGCTGACAAGCTTAACGAATTACAGAATCAATTAACTAATACGGATAATCCTGAAGAGCAGGCGAGGCTGGAAAATCAGATTAATAGGTTAGAGGAAAATATCAGCAGAGACCGTAAAGAAGATGTAAGGGATCGCAGAGAAGATGTTTGGGACCGTAAAGAAGATGCGCGTGATCGCCAGGAAGATAGATGGGACAGAAAGGAAGATATCAAAGATCGTAAAGAAGATAAATGGGATCGCAGAGAGGATATCAGAGATCGCAAAGAAGATATAAGAGACCATCGCGAAGATGTCAAAGACCGTAGAGAAGACTTTAGAGATGGGAAACAAAATCCTCCGGGGCCGAAAGGCGGGCCAGGCAGAGGAGAGGGTTTTGGCGGTGGCCAAAATCAAGGAGTGCGTGATCATGGCCAGGGCATGGGGCAGGGCAAAGGACAAGGTCATGAACATAGAAAAAGTGGATTTGGAGGCAATCCTCCGGGGCCCAAAGGCGGCCATGGCGCAGGGCAAGGACACAAGGGTGGTGGCGGCGGCGGAAAGAAAAGATAACAGAGCAGTATAAAAATAACGGCAGTCAAAAATTCCGGCTGCCGTTATCTTTTTAATACAATAGTTCTTTATGATTTTGGCTTGATATTTTGTTATATTCATGGTATAAAATAGTACACAAATTAAATCAATGCGGAGATGGCGGAATCGGCATACGCGATAGTTTGAGGGGCTATTGGGAGTAATCCTGTGAGGGTTCAAATCCCTCTCTCCGCACCAAGTGTAAAAAACTCCAGGAATGGAGTTTTTAAATTTATAGGGATTTGAACGCGAAGAGAACGGCGCGACCTAATGGAAGCGCAAATTTGCAGGATTGCAAATTTAGTGAACGAAGGTGGGCCTGCGCAGAGAGTCACAGGAGGTGACGAACGAAGTAGGTCAAATCCCTCTCTCCTCACCATCCTACGCATATATCAAGCAACTTCACAGCTGCAGGTTTCGGATGGCAAGCCATATTTGATAAAGGATTTGAAGGAAGTCGATTTTTTTTTCTTGCCGGGTTGAAAAAAATAGAAAAGTATGATATATTTATTCAACTATCACAAAGAAGATATTCTCATGAGATAGCTTTCTTGTTTTTGGAAAATCTAAGGATGCGAAGCTATAACGCCATAATCTTTATTTAAGGCGTTAAGACCCCTACTTCCCCCGGGCTTCGCATCTTTTTTTTGTATTTTCTAACTATTGAAAGAAATTGATAATTATGGTATAATTACTTTTGGTATAAAGGGTTAACAATGGGGGGAGTAAAGCGGGGGTTTTTTTATTTCGCAGAAATTCAATAGATTTAAAAAGAAATTAAAATATTTTGTATTAGATGAGTTTGGGATACGAAGATAAGAACCGCCTTATCCCCTAAGGTGGTTATTGGCCCCTACTTCCCCCTGTCTTCGTATCCCTGCTTAAAAAGCGGGGTTAGAATGTATATTTTAACTTTTTGGAAAAAAAGAACATTTAACCGCAATGAAAAATTTCTTACAGTGGGGCTGTGTATTCTTGTACTGCTGTTTTATCCTGATTTTATTTTTGCCCAGGAATCGTTTCTTAAGACAAAAGTAGAAAAGATAAGCGCAACCCGGCAAAGTTCTGACGAGCGGATAAAACAGGTTTTGCGCAACTTAGAGATTCCAGAAGATATCGGATTTATCAAGGAAGTAAATGTGCC
>JACQZH010000054.1 GCA_016213925.1 Candidatus Omnitrophota bacterium
GGCAGCATTATAAGTAACAACCTGCTTCAGTGTCCCATCTGTTCTATATGTGTATTTACTACTGCCTGTTTTTTCGCCGTCAGCCCCGTACATAACCTGCAGTGTTACTTTACCGGATGAGTTTATATAACTAATTGAAGTGAGGCCGCCTTCGCTGTTATAACTTTTTGTTTTGATTAATTTATTCTGCGAATTATAGACGCAGACAATAGTACTCGTCATACCCCCTTCACTATCAAACGATTCTATTTTTTCAAGCTTCCCCCCATCAGGACTATATGATGGGTTCTCTTCGCTGTAATGATAATTTGAATATCCGCTTATTGTTCCCTCTTCAGACAAAAAGATTGATTTAATGGTATCTCCTGAATTATTAACAATACGTTTTTCAACTATTTGGCCTATCTCGTTCTTTATATCCTGGATTTCATAGCCCTCTGCCGTAGTACTTAATAATGCCATCAACGATCCCTCACCGCCAACCTCTCCAAGCACAGCAATAACTAACCCCCTTACAATTTGATTGCTGCTATTAAGACCCTCCAGTAAAGCCGGCTCTGCCTGCTCACCCATAGTTATCAAACTCTGATATGCGCTATTTTGAACAGTTAAATCTTCGCTGCCTAATGACTCAACCAGAGACTGTGCTTGAGAGTTTGAACTTTGCTCAAGAGAAGATTGAGAATCTTCAGCAGGCAGCTGTAAAGAAGAAAATGGAACAGTAGTAACCAGTGATGAATCTATCATCAACTGGCCATTTCTCTGATTAGTAGTGTCAGGTAATATTATTTCCTCATCCAAAGCAAGAATGTTAGGCGAAACGCAAAAAAATATCGTGCACATTACCCCTGTAATAATTACCCATTTTAAGAAAAATAAATGATTGCTTTTCATATAGATACCCTCTTTTTTTACTAATTGGTTAAAATAAATTAACTAAAATAATATAAATATGAATATAAATTATAAATATTAATGTGCACATAAAGAATAACTTAAAATATTCAATTTTTTTAAAACAAGTAAAATATCACCTCCTTATTTTATTCTTTTTAACAAAACTTCTAAATCAAACTTCTAGTTCTCCTTTTATAAAGCATACCACAAGTTACTGCTTCTTTCAACTTTATCAAAAGTAAGCAAAAAACCCGCAGAAAGATTAATCCACTACGGGTTTTTTGCTTACGGACTATAGCTTCTCCTGAATGAATCAGCCAATTTTTTTATAAATTAGGTATTTGATTATTTAGTACCCTTATCTAAATTTAAGATGTTTTTAAGTTTTTCTAAATCCAACCCGCTCTCTTGAATAAACTGCTGGATATTAGCCCCTCCTTCAGCATCAAGATTGAGCCCGAAAAATTTCTGCGCGTTTGTTCCGCTCATAATCCATTTCACATCCGCTTTCTGGATCGCCTGGGCCAGCGCATTAAATTTCGCGATCATTATATCTTTTTGGATATCAAGAACCTTTACATTAATTGCTACATCATTAAACTCTTTCAATGCCTCGGCCAATTTCAAAGTACCTGCCGCTTCCGCTTCTTTCTTAATCTGTATAATATTTGCCTCGGCCTTACCTACATTTTGTATCTGGTTAGCCTGGCCTTCAGCTTCGATGGTATATTTTAACTTCTGCCCCATGGCAAGTTGTTCCATTTTTTGTTTTTCAATTTCAGCCTGGCCCACTTCCAGCTTTCTTATCGCTTCAATTTTCTGGATATTCGCCTCTGCTTCTTTGTTAGCGATTTCCTGATTTTTGAATTGATCAGCCATGCCTATCTGCCTATCTTTTTCTATCTGCCTTTTGCGGTAAGTCTCTTCCGCTTCAGCTTTAATAAGCTCCGCTTCTTTGGTGGTAGTAGCAACTCTTATCTCCGCGTCCCGCCTGATTTCCGCCGCTATTTTTCTTTCAATATCAGCGATAATTGTACTTCCCGCCGCGTCCTTAATATCCTTTAATTCCAAATCAACAAGCTCAATGCCCCACTTTGGAAAAACAACCTCAACTTCCTTGGTAATTGCCTGGTCTAATAACGACCTGTTCATATATATATCCAGAATAGTTTGCTTAGTCGTAACTGTCCTTCCAACGCTTTCCATAATCGCCCGCAAATCCTCGGAAAGTTTAACAAAATCAAAACCCAACTCCTTTTCCGTATTTGTAAGGATTAAACGTTCGACCGCCAAATCTATATTATTTATATTTATGAAACACATTATATCAGAAACAAATTTAGCCATATTTTTGTCGTTAAGTTTTATATCATTAACCGGTATAGCTAAATTACAAAGCGGTAATTTATGCAGTTTAGTTATAAAAGGAACCACCCAATACGCGCTTTTACCTTGACGGGAAGAAAACGTCATCTTCGAATTTTGCAATATACGGATATGCGCCTCATTCACCGGAACAACCCTGTATAACCCAAGAAGCCCGCCAAGAATATGCCTGCCCAGAGAAATGACAACCAAAACAATAACCCCGATAACCGCAAGTAATATTGGATTCATCTTATCTCCTTTTTTTATAATTCATTAACCGTTTCTTTACAACACAACTATCCTGTTTTGCGAAACTCTTCATCTATTCCTGATTTTTTTCACCTTCCTTCTTTAGAATTACGCCTTTTCAAAATAATGGATTAATAATACTGTCAATGCCGCTTTTTTTCAAGAAAAAAGTCTAAACTTCAAAGATTGCGTAGAAATAATTACTCCTTAAAAAATTAGTCCCTGATTAACTTTTCCGTCGTTCCAATCGGAGTAGGGAAATTAAGCACAACAACATAACTGGAAATTATAAAAGTAGCAATCGTAACCAGCTGAATAAGCTGAAAAGCCGGGCTGCTAATGTGCCCAAGTTCCAGAGCCAGAATGGCAATAAGCAGAGAAAATTCGCTTGATTGCCCCAATCTGAATCCTATTTCTCGGGCAAATAACGGTTTTTCTCCTGTGAAAACAAAAAGCTTTTTGAATACCCAGGGTTTTAATATTATACATACCAGCGTTAATATTATTGCCGGAACAATTATCTCTTTCATTATCAAAAAATCCAATTTGGCCCCTAAGGAAAAGAAAAACAATACCAGAAAAAAATCTCTCAACGGTTTGAGTTTCTCTGAAATAAAAAATGAAATCCGGTTCTGGGCAATAACCACCCCTGCAAAAAAAGCGCCGGTTTCGTAAAATAGCCCCATGCTATTGGAAATCCCGGCAATGCCAAAACACCAAGCCAGCCCCAGGATAAACAATGCTTCCTGCAAACGATCCATATAAGTCATTATCCTGAGCAATACAAACTGCTCTAGCATTACTAAAACTCCGATAAATAAAATAAGCTTAAGCAGCAGCAAGCCAAAGCTTATCACTGCGCCCTGGGGAGAACCCAGGCAACGGATAAAAGCCAGTACTGCTATTGCCATTAGATCCTCTAGGATTAAAACTCCAATACAAATCGCTCCCATTTTCTCCTGGTGCAGCCTGGTTGTCGGCAATAATTTAATTGTCAATATTGTGCTCGAAAACATCATAGCCAAGCCAATACTTGAATAACAAGGCAAACGCAAAAGCAATAAAAAATGAAGCTGACGAATTGCCTAGCGTTACTAAACTGGTTTTTTTAAATAATTCCATCAGTTTTTGCGGATGCAAACACAGCCCGGCAAGAAAAAGAAGCAGGGTTATTCCGATGTGAGAAATCGCTTCAATAGATCCGGAATTTTTAATCCAGCCTAACCCCCACGGCCCAGCCAAAATGCCGCAGATAATATAAGCAATTATTATTGGCTGCTTGAATAATACCATGACGCATGACAAAACCGCGGAGCCTACCAGGATTATCCCTAATTCGAAAATAAATTTTTCCATGGAATAAGTTATGTTTTATTTAAAAAAAATTCAACCTTCTGCATAGCCTTGATTGTCTTTTTATCCAGATTATACAGGCAATCAAACATCTTTTCTTTAAAAGTCGCAGGGCCTTTGGAAATTTTAGCCGCACATTCAGCCGCCACTTCAAAACAAACTAAGGCGCTTGCCGCGGCCAAAACTAAATCTTTTTCCACAGCGCTGAAAGCGCCGATAACCGAAGCTGCCATGCAGCCGGTGCCTACCACATGGGCCATCATGGGATGTCCGTTTTTCACGATAAAATGTTTTTCGCCATTAGTAATCATATCTTCTTTACCGGTTATCACCACCGCGCACTTGCGGTTTACAGCCAATTTTTTTGCCAGGCTAAGTAAATCCGCGTTTACCTGCGCGGAATCCACGCCTTTGGTCTTTACTTTTTCTCCGCTGATTCTGGCTATTTCCGAAGCATTGCCCTTGATAATATTTATTTTTACTGTATCCAGCAGCTCAAAACTTTTTTTATCGCGCAGCTCTGTCGCTCCGGCGCCGCAGACATCAAGAATAACCGGTATGCCTTTTTCATTAGCGCTGAAAGCCGCTATTTTCATTGCCTCAACAAAATCAACAGTAAGCGTCCCGATATTAAGCACCAGCGCTGAAGCGATCCTTGCCATTTCAGCTACTTCTTCCTTAGCGTGAGCCATTACCGGAGAAGCGCCGAGTACCTTTACCACATTAGCGCAGTCATAAATAGTAACCCAATTAGTCAGATGATGCACCACCGGCTTTTGCGCCCTTACTTTTTCTAATATTTTATAAACCTCAACTTTCATTATCTATCTCCTCTATATATTCATATTTTCTATAAATAAACTTAACCATATCAATCGATTATAACCGTAACAAATCACTGTAGCAAGGATTTTAAAAGACAAGCATTTTTACGGCCAATGTGCGGAGTTAAGCGCAAGGCTATAGGTAATTGGGGTTAGGGGGGATAGGAGTATCGATTCTTTTTTCTAGGACTACGGTATTCTTTCCTTCTCTCTTGGCTTGAAGCAGGGCGTTATCAGCAGCCCTAATCAATCCCTTAAGGTCTTTCGCATTATGCGGAAAAGCTGCTATTCCTGCGCTAAATTTTACTGCAACATCTGTTCCCTCTGCCAAATGCATTGAGGTTATTTTTGTCTTTTCAAAGCTTTCCTTAATTCTTCCCAGGACGACTAAAACATGCTGTACATCTGTTTCAGGAAGAATTATAATAAACTCATCGCCGCCGTATCTGCCTACGCTGTCAATAGCTCTGAGACTTTTTTTAATAACACCGGCAAAAGCCACCAAAATATCATTGCCTGCCTGATGTCCATATTCATCATTCATGCTTTTGAAATCGTCGATATCAATCATAACAACAATAAACTGTTTTTGATGGCGCAGGGAGCGGTGGATTTCTTTCTCTAAAAGCTCCATTATCAATCTGAAATTTATACAGCCAGTAAGATCATCGTAACTAGCTAAGGTTTTTAATTTCTCTTCCAATCTCTTATGCTCAGTGACATCCTCCATCGCAAGTAAGATAAGCTGTGTGTTATTAGACTTCTGATAAATTTTACGCGCATTCAAAAGCATTATTCGTTTGCCGATATCAGGAAAAACATGCACTACCTCAAAGCCTTCAAAGCTTGTGGTATTAGGCAAGATATTTTCCAGCAACTCTCGTAATTTCGGAATATCCCATTGGCGGTTTCCTAAATCAAAGATATGCTGCTTCTCGGTATCTTCGGGTTTTACCTTAAAGCTTTGATAGAAGGAACGGCTGGCCGAAATCACCTTTAAATCTGCATCTAGGACCAATAACGGTTCACGCACTGTATCGACTATATTTTCGGCATAGATACGGGCATCCTGCGCTTTTTGCTCTGCTTTCTTGCGGTGTTCAATTTCTTGATGAAGCTGCTTAATAACCATTCTTTCCGCGAAAGTGCGGATTTCTACCTGACTATGTAGTTTTTGGGGAAATTTTTTTAATTCTGCCTGACTATGTTTGAGTTTGGATTTTAAATTTACTAACTCTGCTATCTGCTTCTGCCAAAACTTTATTCCCTCAAAAAACTTTTTCCCTTTGAGGAATTCCTTATCTTTTTTCTTATCTTGCATGGCTTCGCCTTAATTGACGATAATTGAGCAACAATCATCTACTTTTATTATACTACTTCCATTACAAAATGATAGCTGATTATTGAGCAAAATTATTTAAATTAAATTTGAGGTATAAGCTATGCAATTATTTACGGTTTCTGATTCTTGATTTTCGCAGCCCGCAAATTCTCAATTCCTGATTTTTAGCTTTGAAAGAGCCCTCTCGACTGCTTGCTGCCATTTTTCATAAAACTTTTGATACTACCTTTGGTTTTATTTTTGCTTCGTCCCTCGGTCTTCTATATTGACTGGGCAATAGCATCTATAGTCTCGATATCCGCGTCCTTACGCACAGAAAACTCGTTTTGTTTGAGTATTTCAATCCGCTTTTTCAGGTTAATTCCAAAATCAAATATCAAAGCATACATCTGCCTGGCAAAACCGCTTTTTGAGTCAAGAGTCAGCGCTTCTAAGGTTTTCCGGTTACCGATAACCGCAGTTTTTTCCTTAGCCCTGGTAAGGCTTACTAAAAGCAACGCCGGATTAGCAATGATCGTCTCTTCATCAAACAAAAACTGCCGCGTCCTTCCATTGACAAGAGTTCCGTTACCGCTCTTTTCATTTTTCTTTTTATAAATGTCAGCTTCGTTACTGCGGACCAAAGAAACCAGAGTAATTTTATTTTCTCCTCCCTGGATTTGCTGGGATGTAACAACATTTTCTTTAAGAAATTCAATCTCTTCATGAGTAAACTCCGGATCATACTCAATGAAGGATTTGATCAGCTCTATTTGACTGCGGTATGGCGTAATTATTGTAATATCCTTTACCGTATACGGATTACCATCCTTATTTTTCTTGGTCAAAAATTCCTTTATTTTTCCAAGGATCCAAAGTGCTTCCCCTGTATTTGAATAACTGCCGGTAACCGGATCCTGTTTTTCAAAAGCCGTATCTTTCCATAAAGAAGTATCGGCTATTTCTAAAGTGTCTTCTTCAAAGGGATCATTTTTTTCTTTACTTAAACTTTCAAGCTTAAAATATCCCGCATACCATTTTTGGACCAATTCCACGATTATCCAATGATTACGAAAATTTTTAATTATGCTCATTTGAGCATATAATGGGTTATTGATCAGCTGTTCAAAGATGCTCTTTTCGTAACGCGCGATACTGCTTCTCAAATATTTGCCCCCTTCCTGCCTGAACTTTATCCTTTGGCTGGTGTTAAACTTCGAGATAAGAGAAAAAGGCTTATACTGGATATGGTCTCCGATAAGAAAAAGCGCTTTAGGTTTAAGCAAATAAACCGCTGCTATTAATTCCGGGTAATTTATCAGTGCCGCTTCATCGATTACCAAAGTTACGTCTCTTAAATAAACCCGCGACTGCGGGTCATCAAGCATGGAGATCAGCCCGTCTAAAGCGCCGCCCATAACTGTTGCCGTTAATATACAGCCGTTTTCATTTGGCTGAATATTAAGCGCGGAAAATCTCCGCTCAAATTCTTTTTTCGCTTTTTTCGAATGCCTCGAATAATTTTCCTGGATTTCTTTTTTAAATCTATCCGGCGAGTTCCCGCATCTTAAAACAGGTATGCCCTTACTTCCAGTGCGCAAAGTGATCTCGTCGGCAATAACATGCTGGGGAGCGAAAATCAGAACCGGTTTTTTTCTCTCCAGGGCTATTTTTTCAGCAGCGCCGAGTAAAACTGTTGTCTTTGCCGTGCCTACTCCTCCGTGCAGTAATCCAATACTGTTATTCAGCATAAGATCATTTACTGCTTCCTGACTAAATTCTGCAACATTGCTTTTTACCGGTGCATTAAGCCGCAGTATATAATCTAAAACTTCAACTCCTGTTTGTTTGCTTTTTTCAAGTTCCTTCTTTATTTCTTCAAGCGCCTGCACCTGTATTTTTTCTGACATCGCGTTATACTGCAGGAAAAACCGGGCGGTTCTTAATTTTTCCGGTGTGATCTCAAGAAATCTAATCTTCTGCGTGGCTGTTCCGGCAGGGACTAAAGTAAGCTTATCACTGCCGATGCCATGAGATATTTTTAACACAAAAGATTCGTCGTTTCCCAAATACATCAAGATCCTGCTGTAAGCGTCAAACCTTCCGTTTCCATTACTCATTTTAAGAGTAGCCTGAATGCTGATGGGAAATCTTTCAACATTACCGGCTTCTAAAGGCACCAGTTCATCCTCTAAACTAATAATTTCCTTAAGCAGCCTAATTTGGCCTTCCAATTCAGCGATCACCTGTCCTGCTTCCAAAAGGTATTTGTTTTTAGCTTCAAAAACTTCCCTTTCAGCTTCTGTCTTATCTTCTCCCGCTCCCACCACTGGCTCATTAGCGCCATTTTCTTGTTTCTGGGAATCACCCGGTAAATTATCTTTATTTTGTTTTGCTTTAGGCAATGCCGGCTCTTCTCTGACGGCTTCACCTAAACTTGTTACCTGCCTGCGTATCTTAGGATACTCCTTTCCCCTAACGCTGAAAATTTTTACCTCAGCACGCAAGTCATTAACAGCTTCAAGCAAAGTCCTGTAAGCTTCAGGGTCTATTTCTTGTTTTCTAGACTCCAGCTGCGAGTACACATTATCAACCAATAACCTCTCCAATTTCTGTCCTTTTACTTCCTGATCCTTTCTAAGACGAAACTCAACTCTAACTTTTTCAGGATTGTCATCTTGTGTGTTATGCACAATGGGCGAAGCAACCGGTATTGTATTTTCTTTTGGCGCGGCAATAACAGATACTTCCGGTTTTTGAAGCACAACAACTGGGATTTCCTGTTTTTTGGACAGTTCTTTAACTGAAGGTTTAGATTTTTTCTTTTTGTGAGTTACTGCTTTTTTCTCTGTAGGGGGTTTCCTGGATTTTTCAATCTTTAAGATAAACTCAGCGAATTTTTTCTTAAAATCATTTATTATCAGATTCCTGCGGACATCTTTATTCTCGGATAAATCGTCAACCCTGTTAAGTGTTTCTTTTAGCAGTACTTTCGGGCTCGGCACTAAGTTCGGCTTGAATTTTTTATGTTTAAATAATTTCTGAAGCGCTATTCTTGCTTTAAACTCATTTCTTGCCAGAATTTTAGCCAGTGTATATATCTCTTCATCGGTTATCTTTTCCCGGAAATCTTGATTCAAACGCTCATTCAAAACCTGAGTCAACACTATAGTCATAACACGCTGCACAGCGAGTTTTCTGGCTGTAAGCCAGCCGAATATTCCCATAGCGCCTAAAACAACCAGTGCCGTTGAACTGCTGACAAGTTTTTTATTTTTCTTTGCCCAGTTGGAAAAGTTTTTCGACTCAAAAAACTCTTTAATATCATAGAAGAAGGAAAGCCTCTTTCTATCCTCGCGCTGGATATTATACGCCTGCTCTGCGATCCGGATTATTTGCTCATAATCCAGCGTAAAGAACTGGCCGGCGATCTGAGCCCTAGGTTCAATATATGACAACGGACTTATTCTAATATCAGGAAATTCAGCAATATGACGTTCAATATAATCGATCATATTATTAAGAATAGTTATTTTTGCTACTGTTTCTTCAGGTAGGATTTCTGTTGATTCAGGGACGCTTATTAAATGCAGCATTTCAATGTCAATGAATTCTTCATCGCAGTAAAGCATAGCATCAAGCCTGGCCTCGACTTTCAATCCTGCGCTTTCACGGGCCTGCAGGTCATTGACTCTTGAGCCATTCCATAGCGCTACTCCGCTCTTATCCTCGGCAATTAAACCCTGCTGATACCGGTTCCGGGAGCGCATCCAATTAATAATATCCTGCTTGGTAAAATAGTGGTTTTTTACTCTGCTTAATATTTTTACCTGGCAGAAAGTCAACGGGGTCAAATGCTCTTTATTGCCTAGCAAAAGATACTTATCCCACGGTATTTCCTGGGCATTCTTGACAAATTCCCAGCTTGTTTGGTTTAATTGATCAATAAAATCCTGAGCATTTTCTTCGACCCTGGACATGCAGACAGCCACGTTCCCATGGATCACCTTGCCTATAGCCGGATAAATTTCAAGTGACATAACCTCTTTGTCCTCTGTCTCAACCGGTATTATAAGCAGCTCATCCATAGTTACAGATCCGTCTTGTTTATCTAAGCTAAAAGGCACGACATCTTTGACCTGGTAAAGTTCAAAATTCCCTACAATCATCGGAGCAAGCTTTCCTTTTTTCCAAATCGGTATAAATTCAGAATGTAAGATAACCCCGTATCCGGCCAAATATTCGGGCACCAGCTCAAACATCAGTTTTCTCCAAAGAGCTTCCTGATCCTGTGCTATTGCCTCAGGCAATAGAGCCTTAAAATCAGTCCCTGATAATTCAAGAATTTTCTTAACTAAATTATTTTTTAATTCAGTAAAAGCTTCTGTTTTAGGACGGGCAATAGTTTCTTCATCTTTTCTTACTAGTTTTTTATATTTCAAAATAAAATCAGAAATTGACTTAACCACCTGAACCGCCTGTTCATTTTGAAAAAAACAATCCTCATCAAACGCCTTGTATTTAATACGCAGTTGAGCAATGCTATTACCCTGTTCCTTTGATTCGGACTTTTTCTCGGCTAAAGCGGGGATAAATAAGGATAAGAACTCTCTGCGGGATCTTGAAGCTAAATCTTCTCTTTTATCCTGGCTAAAAGAAGTAAATACCTGCCTAATATAGGCATTATCGATTTGCACAGTAGGGGCAAGAAAACTATCCGCGTTAGAGCAGAGTTTTCCGTTTGCCGCCTGAGCAATATCAAGCACCAGGAAAGCCTGTATCAATAGTATTGAAATTAGTTTTAATAATCTATTCATAACAGAGGGTAAAGTATACCTGATTTTAATATTATATGCAAAAAAAGAGGAGTCTCCTCAGAAACCCCACTCCTCAAAATTATGAGAATAATTATATAAAAGAATAGGTTGCAGTTCTATAGTCTATAGATTATGGCCGATGGATAATAGTCGATGGCCAATAGCTATCAGCTATTAGCTGATTTATGTCTTAAGTCTTATTCTAATATCTGATTGTCTAACTACGCCCCTACGCCTAGAGCCCCTGAATGTTACACTGATATTTGTTTTTTGGAAACAATCCGGTTTAAAAGAAGTCCCAGCGCAGCAAGCGTCGTAATAATAACATGCGGCCTAACTGCCTTTCCACTGACAAACAAGGGATGTATATTGTGGCCCGTTCCAGGTAAAAAGAAAAATAAAACGAGAAAAAACAAAACCATGAAACACGCCAGCACATCAAGAAACTTATTAGGCTTAAAAGGCGCAGGCTCAACTTTATTTTTTATATTTGACGTAATAATACTACGAAAAAAGCGAGCAAAAATTAACGTAAGAGTCAACATAACAAAAAACTGCCAAGCAGTAACCGGCGGCCTAGCAAGAAGCCTAAAACTGGTGCTAATTAAAACATAGGCTGTAAAAAACCAAAATATGCCCGGCTTAGATAATAGCGGTTTAGACCGGTCAACATCCGGATTAAGCCGATGGCCTATATATAAAGCAAAGACCGTTTGCAGCGTTGTCCACCAAACCAGATTATTTATGAATAAGATCCTAAAGCTTATCCCAACGATAACAGGCGGAATAGGATAATAAACGCCTGCAACACTTATCAATTGCCAAAGCAGGCCGAAAAATTGAGCCACAATCCAAACCTGATAATCTTTAAGTTTAAACCGTCCTATAAAGTCTTCGATAAGGACAAGATAAGTAAAATAATTTAAGAAAACAAGCAAAGATATAAAAGGGAATCTCAAGAAATGATTACATCCTCTTAGCGCATACTCCGCCAGAAAAGCAAAACATGAAGCGATAAAAATCACTCTCCAACGCTTGTCCATTTTCTTCCCCTTTTTCAAATCGAAATTTGTTTTTTGTTTTTCAAATAATATAAAAGCATGCCCATGAAAACAACCAGCGTCCAAGCGGCTGAAAGCTTAATTGCCAAAGGACTTCCCAATGAGCCGGACACAAGAACTTGCCTTACGGCGACAAAAGTTCCCAAGAACATGAATACACATACACTAAAAAATGAAAGGCAGTCCAAAAGAAAAGATTGCTTAAAATCCCAGGGTTCTCTCTTATTTTTATTTATGGAATATATTAAATAAATCAGGGCGACTAAAAAAATAATAACGGACATAAAATAGCCATGCGCTGTGCCCTTGAGCGGAATCTTGCTTTTAAACAACATAAACACCGCAAGCCATACGATATAACCTACGCTTAATATCCATCCTAAAGGCCCCATCGGCTTTTCCGACCAATCGCGCTTACAGAAGCGATTAGCAAAATAAAAAGTCAATACGCTCTGAAGAGAACCCCACCAGACCACATTTATAAAAAGCATAGAGCCAATATTTATACCAAAACAAAAAGCCACGAGTATTAACTGCAGATTAGTAATCTTAAACCTTCTGATTAAATCCTCGACAATCGAACAATAGAAAAAATATAAGAAGAAATTAAAGAAGAAAAATATGCCATGCAAAGTCATGCCCTTTAACCCGCGCATAGAATACTCAAAGAGCATATTAAAAAATACCGCCGCTAGAATAATCTTTGTTTTTCATACCCTTGCTATCTTTTAAGTTAGGATACAACTAACTATAATTTAATTCGATGGCTCTGATTTTTTACACAAAAACCTAATTCCTACGGCATCAAAAGCAGAACCCTGGCACTTCGCTTTCTCATTTAGGATCTCCGTAAGAGAGAGCCCCTCTGTTATTCTTTGATTTAAAAAATCCCCAAATCTCATCAGCCGCTTCAATGTCATTATTTTGGTTTCCGACTAACGCCAGAAATAGTTTGGAATAATGTTCTTTAATGCTTGGCTCCGTATGCCCTCCCCCTCTTATTTCATAAAGCACGACATCAGTATTAGTCTTATTATTCCTATAAGTTTTGCATACAACTGTACTGCCATCAATTTTTGTTTTATCAGGAAATTCCTTTATCAGAAAATTAGAATCGCAATTATTCTGTTCCACCCAATAGCGGATTGACTCTTCAGTTGACAAAACTTCTCCGCGGTTACCCGCCATTTTCCCTCCACTGTAAGGACAGAGTTTATCCTTTGTCCCATTCATCAATAATACAGACACTGGCATGGATGGCTTTTTCTCAAAATTAGGATATGGATTAGAAGCAGCTATTGCAGCCACGGCACAAAATGTTTCTGAAGCATCAGAGGCAAGCTGGAGTGCCATATGCCCGCCATTTGATGTGCCCATTGCATAGATTCTTTTACGGTCCACAGGGTATGATTTTGCTGTAACTTCAATAAGATGTTTTAAAAATCCAATATCATCATTACTTTCTATATTTCGGGCATCGTTCCAGCCTCGTTTGCCATCCGATCCGACGACCCCGTTTGGTATGATTAAAATAAGCTTCTCTCTGTCTGCAATGGATAGCCAAAGCTTATAGGGGGATTTATATCCCGTTTTACCAAACAATTGGCCGGCATTTCCATTATGCCCATGAAGCAAAAATACAACTGGGCGAGGGGTATCATTTATCCCTTGTGCAATATAAAGGTCATATTGGCGCTGTAATCCGTCAACATTTAGTTGAAGATTCATAAAAAGCTTCCCTGTTTCAAGGCTGTCTTGGGCCATTGTAGTTTGAGCTTGTCTCTTTTTCCAGAAATTTCTCAACTGTTCCCTTTTTATCCCAAATTCCTCTTGAGCAATAATATGCTGTGTAAAATTTACAGATAAAATTATAATGATAAAAATAACTTTTAGAATTTTCATTTTTTCTATTCACTCCCAAACGCCGTTATTTAATGAACAATGAAACAATACTCACAGTAAAGCATAAAATACTCATTAGAGAAAAAATAACTATGCCCATATCAAACGTCGAGAAAGAAAAATTACCGATCTTG
Organism: Candidatus Omnitrophota bacterium; assembly: GCA_016213925.1. GTDB lineage: Bacteria > Omnitrophota > Gorgyraeia > B26-G9 > B26-G9 > JACQZH01. The sequence goes on from JACQZH010000054.1 coordinate 13,927, forward strand.
CAACAATAAGCGATGTCTGACTCTGCGGGATTTAAAGGGTTAAATAGGATTTCAATAACATCGCCCTTTTTATACTTATTCGGATTTATCCCAATAGACGGAGTTCCGCTGTATTGCCTGCCCTCATAGGAGTATTTATATTGGGGATAGTAGGCGCTGCCGCTTTCAATAAGCGGTTCGCAAGAGATTTCGCAGACAACAGCTTGGGCTTTTTCCCACTGGCTTAGTTTTTTCTTTTTATTTTTAAAATAATTTACCAGGATAAGCGGCATAAACCCGCCGAAAAAAAACATTACAAAAAAGATTGTTTGTGTTGACTGGTTCATATTAATTACCTAGTATAGTCGATGGATTATCAGCCATCAGCTAATTTTCGTCCTTCGTCCCTCGGGTTACTATGAACTCATGAACTATGAGCTCGCTCTACATTTGCTTCAAACACGCCTTTGACAAGCTCACTAGAGAAATACTGCAAATCAACTTTATACTTTTCTGCTTTCATAAAATAAATATTTCTTTGTCTTCTAATATCTTTACATTTTTAAACAAGCCGGGATATTTTGGGG
>JACQZH010000009.1 GCA_016213925.1 Candidatus Omnitrophota bacterium
TTAACCAATGCCGCAATCACATCACTTTCCGTATATGGAGAATCGGTTGTAATCAAATTTGCGATTAAATCTTTTCCAATAACATTTAACTCCTCTTCCCTTTGTTCCTTACCGCCTATTTTGTAAACATCCGCTAATCTTCCCGAAGCTAGTTCTTTGACTTTATTATATAATCCTTGAGGCAACTCCTTTAACTTAATCTCTGCTTTTGCCTTACCGCATTTTTTAGCAAATTTTTCCTGTTCATCAATAATTTTCAGCAACTCTTTATACCCGAACCTCATCGCTTCCAACATTAACTCTTCACTAACCTGTTTACAGCCGGATTCGATCATATTAATTCCGGCTTTTGTGCCGGCTAAAACTAATTCTATTGAGCTTTGTTCAAGCTGTGCATATGAAGGATTCACAATAAATTTATCCTCAATACGGGCAATTTTCACTGCGCCAATCGGCCCAAGAAAAGGGATATCCGAAATCATTAAAGCACATGATGCTCCCAGCATTGATAAAATATCTGAATCGTTATTACCATCAGAAGAAAGAACCATGGCAAAAATCTGTAATTCGTTATAAAATCCTTCAGGAAATAAAGGCCGTATAGGACGATCAATCAAGCGCGAAGTCAAAACCTCTTTTTCCGAAGGCCTGCCTTCACGTTTAAAAAAACCACCGGGGATCTTTCCAGCAGCATAGGTTTTTTCTTTATATTCAACCGTAAGCGGGAAAAAGTCCACTCCTTCTTTTGTTTCCTTAGACATAACCACAGTAACCAAAACCACTGTTCCGCCGCATTGTACAGTAACCGCAGCATTAGCCTGTTTTGCCATTTTTCCAGTTTCAAAAATTAAAGTTTCATTTCCAAATTGCATTTCAGTTCTCTCTACCATTTTTCTCTACTTTCTTATATTTAATTTTTCAAGTAATTCTTTATATGTTTTTAAATCTTCTTTTTTTAAATAGTCCAATAAACGACTTCTTTTAGACACAAGCTGCAATAAACCAACCCGCGAACTAAAGTCTTTTTTATGCATTTTTAAATGCTCCGTCAACCCATTAATTCTTGTCGTAAGCAAAGCAATTTGGACGCTGGCAGAACCAGTGTCCTGGGGGTGCAGCTTAAAATCATTAATTATCTTTTCCTTTTCATTCTTTAATATTGTCATTTTTCACCTCCTTCCATTTTTTCACATTTTATCATAAACAATATCCATTGTAAACCATATTTCACGCATTAGAATAGATTTTTTATCAAAGAGAAACACCGAATATTTTGCTAAAAAAATTAAGCTCACTCAAACTAAAGCCCGGGGTTTCTGACGCGCCTGTCCGCCAGAATTGTGGCGGGAAGGCCGAAGCCTTCAAAGCATGCGGGATAAAAGGCTAACTCAAACAGTATTTTTCATCCTGACAAAAATTCGTTTATACCATGGCAAATAATCCACTATGAGTTTCCCGTTCAAATGATCAATTTCATGCTGCAATACTCTTGCCATTAAATCAACAGCTTCAAGTTTTATTTTTTTTCCTTTCAAATCCAGCGCTTCAACAACAACCTGATTAAAACGCTTTACCAATACCTTTACTCCCGGAAGGCTAAGACATTTTTCTTCTTTACCGCTTAAGCTTCCTTTCGCCGCAATGACGCATGGATTAACTAGCTTAAGTACCCCTGTCCCAATATCCGCCACAATCATCTGCTTTAAAATTCCCACTTGCGGCGCGGCCAGGCCTATCCCGTTTTCCTCTTGCATAATCTTAACCATCGCATCAAAAAGCTTAATGTCATCTTCAGTAATACTTAAAAGCTGCTTTGATTTACTGCGCAGAATACTATCCTTATTCTTACATATTTTTAATTTCATATTTATATTTTATTGATCTTATTACGCTAGCGACTCCAAATACTTATTCGCAGAGTTAGCGGCGTTCGCTCCATCAGCGCAGGCAGTGATTACCTGGCGAAGCATCACCTGGCGGCAGTCTCCGCAGGCAAATATACCAGGCACCGAAGTTTTTAGCGCAGAATCAGTAATAATATATCCATCCACATCAAGTTTTAAAATATTTTTTACCAAGTTTGTCTGCGGGTCCATTCCCGCAAATATAAATACTCCAGAACATTCGACATCTTCTATTTTACCGCTGTTATGTTTTATAGTTACCGTTTCTACTGACCTTTTGCCATTGATTTGCGCACATACAGAATCCAGATAAAACCTAATCTTCTTGTTTTTTTCTGCTCTTTCCTGCAATAAAGCATCAGCCCTTAATTTGCTCCTTCTATGAATAATCCCGACATTTTCGGCGAATTTCGTTAAATAGACCGCTTCTTCAACGGCAGTATTGCCGCCGCCGACAACAACCACTTTTTTATTCTTAAAAAAAGGCGCATCACAAACCGCGCAATAAGAAACTCCTTTGCCTAAAAATTCTTCTTCTCCGGGAACTCCCAGTTTTTTTGGCGAGGAACCGGTTGCTATAATCACAGATCTAGTTTTAAAATTTTCCTGAAAAGTACAAACATTAAAAATACCGACATTTAAAATCTCTACGCTTTTAACTTCTTTACTCTGAAAATTAAAATCATAATTTCTTAGCTGTTTTTCGATTTTTTCAATCAAAACTGTTCCCTTGACAGCTTCTTCAAACCCAGGATAGTTCTCCAATGCATCAATATAGTTAAGATATCCGCCTAACTGCATCTTATCAATAATCAAAACATCCAGTTTAAAGCGTAACGCGTAAAGACAGGCAACAAGTCCTGCTGGTCCTGCTCCGATAATTATACAATCATACATAAGTTAATTCTCCGAATTTTTACATAAACCTTAAACTATACATATTAATTTCCATCCATAATCTTTTAGTTCCGGAACGTTTTTTCAATATTTCATTTTTCAGTTTTTTATAAATTTCTACGCTTTGTCTTACCTTCTCCTGCGGTATCGCATGATTACTGTATCGCGCTTCCACAAAAATCTTTGTTATCATTGCAAAATCTTCCCTGCCAAAATCAAAATTATCACTTATATAATATACTATTTCCTGCGGGGTTTTAAAAAATTTTATTCCCTTATCTAAATATTTAAAAATAAAAACTAAATTTTCATATATACAAACGACAAAAAGAGACGGATTGGTCCTGTATAGATATTGAATCCGGATGTCTTCCAGAGGTTTAAGACGGGTTTTCCAGGGGTTAGAATCTTCCTTTAAGCTTTTTAATTCAAGAAGCAAATCATGGTAAAGCCAAATAATAAATTTATTCCTGTAATTACTCGAAAGATAGCGCACTCTTAAAGTTAATAAGCACTTAACTAATATTATTGCCATTAATAGCAGCACCCCTAACAATAAAACCTGCTTTCTTCTGGCTTTTTTTTCTTCAAGCAATCTCTTAGCTTTTATCTTTTTAATCGCATCTTTCAGCAATTCCCTGTTAACGCTTTTAGACAACAATGGATTGCTCTTAAAATCACTTTCATCTTTTTCTGATTTTTCTCCTTTTAATTCTTCTGATTGCTTCTGCTTATCTTGTTTTTTATTTTTCAATGTCTCATTAATATCTTTTTCAGAGATTAAACCTGTTCTAGTTTGCTTATCAGCTTCAGTTTGAGAACCAGATTTTGTATCATTAGAATTTTTCTGTTTATTTTTTCCTTTATTATTTTTTCCTGAATTGCCATTTTTAGAACTACTGTTCGACTTATTTTCAAAACTGCTGCTAGAACCGCTAGGCGGCATATTTCCATCGCCAGAACCTCTTCCTTTTCCATGACCGCTTGAGCCGCCTGCAGAGCCCGAACGGCTGTTTGACACACTATAAGAAGGACTGTCGCCATACTCAGATCCAGAGCCAGTTCCTGAGCCGTCTCCAGAACTCTCGCCTGAACCGCTTCCAAAACCGCTACTTGACGCACTTTCAGAACCGTCACTAGACTCACCAGAGCCGGTTCCTGAACCGTCTCCAGAACTGCTGCTTGAACCGCTTTCAGAACCGCTGCTTGAACCGCTTTCAGAGCCGCTGCTGGAACCGCTTTCAGAGCCGCTGCCGGAACCGCTTTCAGAGCCGTTGCTGGAACCGCTTTCAGAGCCGCTGCCGGAACCGCTTTCAGAGCCGCTGCTGGAACCGCTTTCAGAGCCGCTGCTGGAACCGCTTTCAGAACCGCTGCTGGAAGCCTCTTGACCAGGCTCTTCGCTAGTTCCTTTACCTTTCCCGGCTTCTTCTCCTTGGCCTTGCTCTTTGCCTGTACCTTTGCCTTCTCCTGCTTCTATTCCTTGGCCTTTTCCTATACTGCCTATAACCCCTTTCCCATATTCTTTATCTTTTGTCTTCCTTTTGGCATTAAATTCCTCTTCATATGCACCGTTACTCGAACCTCCAACGCTTTTTCCTCCTTTTTGTGAACTTTCACCCTTTCCTTTTTCTCCACCAACTCCTTTTCCGTCTTTACCAAAACTACCTCCATCCCCTGCAGCTCCTTTTTCAGAGCTAACACCTAAATTCCCATTTCCTAACTTATCCGCAAATCCGCTTCCACCCTTAATATCAGCATTATTTTCACTGTTAAAAGCTTCCCCTTTTCCAGGCAAAGCTATTTCTTTATTTCCTCCAAGCTTAAAAAAAGCCAGTAAAATCTTATCCTTAATATTCAATTTTTTATTTTCAAAATCATGCTCTTTTAATTTGCCGCTATCAACATCTGCTTCTTTTTCAAGTCCCGTTGCCTCTAAAGTTTTAGCAAACTCATCTTGAGCATTTTTTGTTCTTTCCTTTTCAATCTCTTTAGCATTCTTCGCTATCTTTTTTTCAACTTCCGCAAATTTCTGCTTAATTTTTTCGATCTGCAGTTTTACTTGATCCGCCTTTTTCCTGCTAGCAAGATCATCTTTACCTAAAATATCAAAAAACCTGTACATTTTTTGTTTCAAACTGATTTCTTTTATTAAAGATTCTCTTTCTTTTAATAATTCATCTTGTTCTTTTTTTAACTGTTCCGTTACCGGATTTAATCCGCCTTTAAGTTTTTCCGGTTCCGGGCTATACCCGGAACCTGCGCCAGGCTCTGTCTGAATATTAGAAACCTTCTCTGTTTGCTTAAATACCCCGCTTTCCAACTTATTTTTTTCCTTTATTACCCAGGGTTGTCTCCATTTATTCTTTTTCTTCTTCAAAAAATCAAATCCATCATCGCCAGAATTAAGCAGAGAACGCACAAATGGCATTATCCGATCATCCTCTTCTTCCCCTTGACCAGGAACCTTCAAATGCAACTGCGCGTTATCAATAGCCTTGAAATCAACTGCAGAAGCCCCGTTTCTTTTAACATCAAGCTTTATCGCGAATTTTGGCACAAGCAAAAACAATGGCAACGCAATTAAAACAATCATAATCGTGAAAAATAGGGAAATCACAAGCCGGCGAAAAATACTTACATTAGTAATGATGTATCTAGTTTCTGAAGATTTGGCAGAACAAACTATGTGTGTTATCTGGAATAAAAATACCATTAAAAATATTGCCAAAGCCGCTATCAGCGCTTGGACCTGTAAATTTACGACTAAAGGCATACAAACGGAGAAAACAATAAAAAAAATATTTCCAAAATGCACCAAACTTATTCGGCTGCTTTCTTCCACGGTAAAACAATTAACCGCGATAATAATCAAAAATAGCCGCATTAAATCGGGGAGCATTGACTGTTGAGGCGGTGATTTCAATAAAAAAATAAAAACTACAATTCCCAGCAACAGTGCCGCTAGTGTACGAATATAGTTTTTAAATCCCTGTTGTGCCTTCGCGCTGAAAATAAGCCCAAGAGCGCAAATAAAAGCAAATAATATGCCCTGCCAAGGTACTATCACCGGAAAAACAGACAAAAGCGCCAGCATACATAGCAGATACGTACTTAAAAAATATACTAACACAAACTGGGGATTCTTACTCGTCTTCATTTCGCAAAATGCACCCTTAAATCATCTTTACAATCAACCAGATATATCTGCGAACTAACATCGTAATAAGTTTTTTTTATCATGTCTAAACGCATAGATAAAGGGTTACTCTTTCGATCTACCATAAAACTGTTTGAATTCAAAATCGCAGATATTATCCCGATATTTTTTTGTATTTTTAAATAACGCAAAAATCTGATCAGCTGCGGATTAAAATTATTAGTCGCAATAAGCAGGCAAGCACTTTGCGGAATTATCCATTGATAAGTAGCAATTAATTTATGCACCGGTTCAGTGCCGTCAGGATTTATAACTACCAGTTCTTCAAGAATTTTGTTGAAATGGCTCTCGCCTTTACTTATAGCAATATTCACCGGTTTTTTAGATGAAGCTATCAAGCCGAAAGACGCGTTTCTCAAAAACAAATATTTCATGCAGGAAGCCACAACCTTAACCGCATATTCAAATGTTGTATCTTTGCCATATCCGACATTATTCGTATCTGCCGCGTCAAGCACAAATAATGTTTTCCACTGCGAACTTTGTTCAAAATGACGCACCATAAGCTCGTCTAACCGCGCTGTTGAAGGCCAATGGATACGCCGCCAGCCGTCTTCTTTTTGATATTCCCTAATTCCATAAAATTCCTCATAATCGCCGCTTATACGCGTCGTCTGTTCGCCAAACCGGGGCGCAATATGGCCTAACACAAAAGGCAGCTTCTGCACCGTAAATATTTTGGGATAGACAATCAGCGTTGAGTAAACACGTATTTCTTTGCTTAAATAAAAAAGCCCTAGCGGCTCAAAAACCTTAACTTTAAAAGGGCCGATAATATATTTACCCCGCTTAAAACAACGTTCCTGATAAGAAAATTTTATCACGCCTTTATGCATGCCATTAAGATAGATGTTTTTTTCCTGAGACTGTGCGTCTGCGGCAGTAAATAAATCCTTGATTTCAAGAGACTGGTCCAGCATCGGGATTTTATTGCGAATTTCAATTATGACAGTTACAATATCATCCTCATAAACACACGCCTGAAGATGCCTCTTTATCTGCAGATTAAGAATAAGCAACTTCGAAAACAGATAACCAAGGACTATTATTCCGATAGCGGCTGAAAAAGAAAAATAAATCCAGACAAGCTTGCTTATCCAAGCTCCCAGCAATAAAAGCAGTGAAAATAAAAATACTAAAAAAGCTCTTTTCGTCGGCATTGCTAACTCATAACGGCACGTTTACGCTGTTCAAAACTTCTTCTATTACCTTCTTTTTTGTCTTTCCCTCAACCTGCGCTTCAGTCTTTAATATTATTCTGTGCGCAAGCGTATAAACAACCACATTTTTTACATCATCTGGAGTGACAAAATCTCTATCGGCAATTAATGCTATTGCCCGGCTTGTTTGCATCAAAGCCAGCGAACCACGGGGACTTGCGCCTAAAAGCACATCAGGATGCAGCCGGGTAGCACGCACAATATTTGTAATATAGCGTATTATATCTTTGGATATATAAACCGTTGAAACCTTGTCTTGTAGCATGCTTATGCTTTCTAAATCAGTAACGCTATTTACGGTCTGTATCGGATGGCATTTTAACTGTTGGTCAACGATCATCATCTCTTCTTCCTGAGAAGGATACCCAACTTCAATTTGCATAAGAAATCTGTCTAGCTGCGCCTCAGGCAACGGGTAAGTTCCGTGAAATTCAATAGGATTCTGGGTTGCCATAACAAAAAACGGTTTTGGCAAATCATAGCTTACTCCATCTATAGTCACTCGAGACTCCTGCATACATTCAAGCAATCCTGATTGCGTACGCGGAGTCGTACGATTGATTTCATCCGCCAAAACAATATTTGCGAATATCGGCCCTTGTTTTGGTTCAAACTCCTGCGTTTTCTGATTAAATACAGATACACCGGTTATATCCGAAGGTAAAATATCCGGAGTTAACTGTAAACGTTTAAAATCTCCTTTTATTGAAGTAGCTATAGCTCTTGCCAACATCGTTTTTCCTAATCCGGGAACATCTTCAATCAGAATATGCCCCTTGCTAATAATTGCAGCCAAGCATAGTTTGACTACGTTGCGCTTACCCACAATTACTTTCTCAATGTTATTGATTAAACCTGTAATTATGGCTTTTGTCTCCATTTTTTCTCTCCTTTAGTAAAAGTTTTGATTATTTTTACTGTTTTTTTCGCTTTTGAACTGAAATTATCCCCATTATCCCATTAAGACTCTCTGCCACATAGCGTACTTGCTTATTGGTAAGAAAAGCATGCATCGGAAGACAGAGAATATTCTTAGCTATTTTTTCCGCTACCGGGAAATCACCTTTCTTGTATTTTAAATTTTTATATGTTTTTTGCAAATGCAGCGGCAAATGATATATTATTGCCGTCTTAATACCTTTATCAATAAGCTTTTTATGCACCTGGTCCCTCTCCCTTATAAGTAACGCATAAATATGAAAAACATGTTTTACAGATTTATCAACATACGGGACCACTACTCCAGGGATAGTTTCCAATAACTCTGAATATAATTTTGCACTTTTTTGACGCTGTTTGTTAGATTCTTCAAGATACGGCAATTTCTCACGAAGCATCGCGGCTTGAAGAGAATCCAGCCGCGCGTTATATCCCATAATATAATGCAGATAACGGTGATTGCCTTTTCTGCCCTGGTCCCTTAGCATTAATAACTTTTCATAAATTTTCTTTTCGTTAGTTAAAATAATCCCGCCATCACCGCAGCCGCTTAAGTTTTTTGTAGGATAAAAACTAAAACACCCTAAATCCGCAATTGCCCCCACTCTGCGCCATCGATTCGTTGATTTTTCAATTAAAGCTCCATGCGCTTGCGCGGCATCTTCTATTACTTTAATTTTGTGCCTTTTAGCTACATCCATAATCTTTTCTAAATTTGCCGGCTGGCCAAAAAGATGCACTGCGATAATTGCTTTTGTGCTTTTATTAATTTTACTCTCAAGCTTATCGGCATTAAGATTAAATGTTCTTTCATCAATATCGACAAATACAGGTTTGGCTCCGGTATAAGAAATACTTAAAGCCGTTGCAATATACGTATAAACCGGACAAATAACTTCGTCACCGCGTCCAATCCCAAGGCTTAATAAGGCAAGAAACAGCGCATCAGTTCCGGAATTAACCCCTACGGCGAATTTTGCGCCGCAATATTCGGCAAATTCATTTTCAAAGCAACGCACATCTTCTCCAAGAATAAAATCACAAGAATCTATGACATCTCCGAATCGCTTAAGCAGCTTAGGTTTTAATATTCTATTTTGAGATTTAACATCTACAAAGTTAACTTGCATATCACTCCTTCAATTGATTTAAGTACATCTTTTTCGTTTATCTCGAGTAAACAATTAAATTTCTCGCATTTTTGCTTCGTAAAATTTTTATAGCAGGGACGGCAAGACAAATCAGCGCAAACAACCCGGTTATTCTCGGGAGTACCTACCGGGCCGTAAACCTTTTCATCCACAGGCCCGAAAATTGATACGGTTTTTACTCCCAAAGCGCAGGCAATATGCAACGGCCCGCTATCATTGCCAATATAAAGCTTACACTTTTTTATTAATGCCCCTAGTTCGCCCATACTAGTTTTCCCTGCAGCGTTAACAAGTTTTTCATCTTTCACGATCTCGCAAATCTCCTGGGCCTTATATTGATCATCTTTAGCCCCTAATAAGAGTACTACCGCGTTGTAACGCTTTATAATTTCTTTGATTAACCCGGCAAAACGAGCCAACGGCCATTGTTTGTTAACAGCCTCATCTCCCCAGCTTTTTCCACCGAACGCAGATATCCCGACTAATAATCCGGCATCTTTTTCGATATGTTTCTCTAAAAACCGTTCTGCCCAGGCAATATCATTCTCATTAAGGTAAAACTCAAGTTTTTTTTCAAAATGTTTAATCCCGATTTTTTTAAGCAAATCACCATAATATTCCACAACATGTTTATTTTCAAAACCGTTAAATGGAACTTTATCCGTCAAAAAATTACCCCTGCCCTTATAATCAAACCCATAAATCTTCTTTACTCCGATAAGCCTTAAAATAAAGCTGTATTGGGTAACCATGGAAACATCCACGACAAAATCAAAGCTCAAGTTTCTAAGCTGATTAATTGCTTTTATCAATGCCATAAAATATTTCAACAAAGATTGCTTTCTTAAAGCCTTAAAATCTCCCCGGCTAAAAAAAAGTAATAGATTAATCGCGGGGTGATTCTGAAGAACCTGCTCAACTTGACTATTGCAAAGATACGCAATAAAACTATCTGGAAATTCTTTCTTTAAAGCAGCGATAACAGGTGTTGAAAACAATACATCTCCTACACCGAAAGGATTAACAATTAAAATTTTTTTCATGAATTTAGAAAAGTACTCTTCTTCCTACTGCTTACTTATTAATAATGTTATTAAGGAATTCAAAGATTCTTTATTATTGCTTTCAAATCTATATACTTGTTTACCAAATCTATTACCAGGTTTGTCTTTGTTTTATCCTGCGGCCTGATCTTTATAGTCAAATCATGCACCCGTGCAGCTACATTATAAGTATCCTCCTTAACCAAAAGCACCGGGATATCTGTACATTTAATAAGATTTAATACAGAAGGATGCGGGCTGATCCCACCGGTTAAAATCAAGCCGGAAACAGACGGGCCATTATCTCCATAAATAAGATGCATACTGATTGCGGTTAAAATTATATCCTCACGGTCACCTGGAGTAATCACCAGGCTTTTGTCATCTATATAATTCAATGCATCATGCGGCTCCATAGCTCCGATAACTATTTTTTCCACTACGTTGTCAAAATAAGTAGAGCAGTAAACAACCTCGGCATTTAATTCTTCCTGGATCTGTCCGATTATCGGTTTGCTTAATACCGGTTCATAGGGAATCACCCCTAACACATTCAGCCCTTTCCTCTTAAGTCCTTTACGTACTATTGCTGATACTTTTTCGTATTTTTCCGGTAGAACTTTATTGATTATAACTCCCATTATTTCCACGCCTTCCTGATCAAAAAGCGCTTTACTTAGCAATATTTCGTCAATCGGTTTGCCTATCCCTCCTGAAGAGATAAGGATAACCTTGGAATTCAGCTGCTTAGCAACATATGCATTAGATAAATCAAAAACACTGCCGACCCCTGCATGCCCAGTACCTTCTATGATTACAAGCTCATTATCCTTGCTTATCTGAGCAAATGAATGTTTGATCTGTTTTATTAATTGTTTTTTCCTGGGCTTAGCTATATAATTTTCCGTAAAGCCGCGCTCAACAGCAATCGGGCTCATATCTTTTAAAGTACATGTCATCTGGCAAACGTGATCAATAAGAATAGAATCTTCATCGACCTTATAACCTTCTTCTATAAGATAACGCTGCCCTACAGGCTTTATAAATCCAATATTTTTAAAAAACTTCTTAAGACAATAAATCAACCCCAGGCTTACCGTTGTCTTTCCGTCATTCTGCTGTGTAGCCGCTATAAAAACCCTTTTACTCATTATCTTGAGAGCCTTTCTCTAAGAACCTTGTTTGCTATATTCGAGCTCTATCGCTTTTACAAGATTGGCCAATATCATATTCGCCGGAACCGGAATATTCAAGCTTTTCGCCTGCCTTATTATCGCTCCGTTAATATAATCAATCTCTGTCTTTTTCTTTTTTAATACATCCTGCAGCATTGAAGACAGGTTTTTCTCTGTTGCCCGGCAAACTGACTCAACTTTCTGAATTGCGTCGTCATAAAGTAGTTTAATCCTATTCTTTTTTGCCACACGTACAGCTTCAGCAACAGCCATAGACATTATTTCCCGTGTCTGTTGGTATTCAATCAAAGATTCATTAGGCAATCTGGTAATCGCGCTTAACGCATTGATCCCAATATTGATAATAAGCTTGCTCCAGATTGCGCCATAAATATCCTTTGAAAGCTTAGCGCAAAAACCGCTGCGATTAAACACGTCTCTAATCTCTCGCATTGCAACAGTCAACCGCCCGTCAATCCTTCCCAGCACAGTATCGCCTTTACCCGCATGATAAATACTGCCTTCGCTTAATAATGTGGCCCCATGCCCGGTAACACCGCCAATCACTTTTTCCCGGCCGCAAATCTCCGCGATCATTTCAATATTACCTAGGCCATTCTGGAGAGTAAGCACACTCGTGTCCTCCCCCAATAAAGGTTCTATTGACTTGACCGCAGATTCCGTATCATATGATTTAACGCATACAATAATAAGATCGCAAACGCTAATATCCCGTGAACGGTTAGTTATATTAACCTTAACATTAAAATTACCGCTTATTCCGGTAACACTTATTCCAGATTCCTGAATCTTTTTTGTTCTTTTTGCGTCATTATCAAGCAGCCATACCTCTGAGTGCTTCTTTTTCACAAAAGAACCGGCCAACAAGCATCCCATTGCCCCAGCACCAATAATCGCAATCCTCATATTTATTTACCTCAAGCTTAAAATCGGTTTTCCCCTTAATCTTTTCAAGATTTATCCTGACTTAAAAATCTATCCAGCTCTTCATTTGGCATAATAAAAGAATGTTCTTTCCCGGGGAAACTGCTTTGCCTAACATCTCTTATATACTTTTTCACCGCATCACTCATTTGCCTGGATAAATCCAAATATTTCTTTACGAATTTAGGCGTAATTCTTTCCTGCAGGCCAAACATATCATAACTTACTAACACCTGCCCGTCGCAACCTGCGCCGGCACCAATCCCAATAACAGGGATCTTCAGTCTTTTGCTAATCACCTCTGATAAAGCAAAAGGCACACATTCCAACACAATACTAAAACAGCCTGCTTTTTCAAGGCATAAAGCCTGCTCTAAAATTTCCTTAGCTGCCTGCGCAGTCTTTCCCTGAACCTTATAGCCGCCAAGTATCATTGCTGTTTGAGGAGTAAGTCCAAGATGGCCAATAACCGGAATCCCGGAATCCACAACTGCCCTGATCATTCTTAATATCCGCTTATTCTCTCCTTCTATTTTTACAGCGTCAGCCCCGGCATCTTTTACAAATCTTCCGGCATTAATTACTGTCTGTTTTAGGCTGACGTTAAAAGACATAAACGGCATATCCGCCGCAAGTAAAGCGTATTTAGTTGCTCTTTTTACCGCCTTTGTATGATGCACCATCTCATCCATAGATACAGGTACCGTGGAATCATACCCCAAAACCACATTTCCCAGAGAATCCCCAACCAGGATAATATCAATCCCTGCCTGGTCAAGTATCAGGGCCACCGGATAATCATATGCCGTAAGCATAGTAATTTTTTTTCCGGCTTTTTTCAATTCAATAACATCCTTGACCGTAATTTTTTTTCTTTGCATACTTTCATCACCTTTATACAGTATAACAAATATGCCTAACCATATCAAATAGTTAGAGCATTTTCTCAAGCGCTGTTTTCCCTGAAATGCCTAAAGCAATACCGAGTTCTTTTGCTTGAGGAGTCATCTTAACTATTGGTTTTAACAAAAGCTCTTCCACACTCTTAACCCCGGTAACCACACATGCAGCATCCTGGAGCTTTTCCGCTATTAAAATATCCAGGTAACCGCACATCACAAAACCTTTCGGAGCAACAGCAAGAATTAGATTTGCACGCGGCATGCGGATCTCAAACGCGTCTATTTGAACATTATTGAGTTTAAAGCTTTTTTCAACGCAATTTCCCATAAAAATTCATTTTCCTCTTGTAATAAATTTCTGGGCTAAACGTACGGCTTCTACCCCATTACTGGCATATTCAGCTTCAATCGAATTCGCAAAGGATTTATTCACTACTGCTCCTCCAACCATAAATCCGCATCCCAGATTTTCTTTTTTAGCCCGCGCTATTACTTCCTGCATATTAACCATTGTCGTAGTCATTAAAGCCGAGAGACCGATAAGCGCAGCTTTATATTTTTTCGCCGCCTTAATAATCTTCGATGAAGAAACATCTTTGCCCAAATCAATTACCTTAAAACCGTAGTTTTTCAGCATCAGCGCGACGATATTCTTGCCAATATCATGGATATCCCCCTTTACCGTTGCCAGCACAACTACTGCCTGCTTTACTTTTTTTTCTTTCTCCTGTTTTAGATATGGCGCAAGTACAAAAAAAGCACTTTTCATTGCCTCGGCGCTTGCTATTAACTGCGGCAGAAAATATTCTTTTTTTTCATATAAAAAGCCAACGTGATTAATCGCCGGAATCATGCTCTCGCGCACAAGCTTTTCCGGATCAATCTGCTTTTTAATAGCATGGCGGACATAAACTGCAATATCTTCCCTGCTGCCTTCCAAAATAGCATTATAAACTTTTTTAGCCGGATTATCTTCTTTGATTTTTTCAGTATTTTTTTCGTTTATTTTCGGATAACCTTCAAGCTTTTTGCAATATTTAACATATTCAGCGGAATTTTTATCTTTTGCCAACAATACGCCCTCTGCATAACGGTTATACCTGCTTAGCGGATGCAAAGGATTATCTATCACCATGGATAATCCTTCTTTCCTTAAAATCCGCCTAAACGTTGCGTTAAGCAATGCACGCTGCGGCATGCCAAAAGATATGTTTGATAAACCGCAGATCGTATTTACCCTAAAATTACCCGCTGCCCAGCGAATTGTCTTCATAGTTTCAATAGCCGCACGAGGGTTTGAAGAAACCGTTAATATCAACCCATCAACAACTACATCCGCTTTTTTGCAGCCATATTGTTTTGCTGTTTTAAAGATCTTAAGGATTATTTGTTTTCTGCGTTTAAATGTTTTCGGCACTTCCTGTTCCGTTAAAGGTAAAAGGATAAACATCGCTCCATATTTTACGGCGAGCGGAAGCAATTTTTTTAATTTATGTTTTTCCGCTGAAATCGAATTTATCAACGCCCGGCCAGGGTATATCCGCAACGCCTGTTCCACTGCTTCAATTTTCGATGAATCTATCACTAGTGGCAGCCTGGTAATCTGCGCTAAACAACTAATAACCTTTACTATTGTTTTCTTCTCATCAATATTACTGACACCGACATTTACATCCAGCAGTTTAGCCCCTTTATCCGCCTGTTGTTTAGCTAAAGTTCTCACCAAAGCCAGTTTCCCAGCCTTAAGCTGTTTTTGCAATTCTTTTTTTCCTGTAGGATTAATGCATTCCCCTACTTTCACTAACGGTAAAGACTTTCCCTCAAGCATAACATGCGCAGTTGCAGAACTGACTGCGCTTATAGCATCCCGCAGAGGCAAAACAGGTTTTAAACCCGCCAACTGTTTTTTCAACGCAAATATGTGCTCCGGAGCCGTACCGCAACAGCCTCCTAAGAAATTTACTCCGCAAGACACTAATTTTTTTCCGATCTTTCCAAATTCCTCTGCCGGCATGTTAAATACTGTTTTCCCATTTATAAGTTTCGGCATCCCGGCATTCGGTTTAGCTACTATCGGAATCTTTGCATACGGTTTGATCTTTTTTATCAGGTTAAGCATTTGCAGCGGCCCGCTGGAACAATTACATCCTACCGCATTAGCGCCAAGACTTTGCAAAGTAATCAAAGCGCTAATCGGATCAGTACCGTTCAAAGTTAATCCGTTCTTTTCATAAGTCAGCGTAACAATTGTAAACTTATCCGAAATCTCTCTTACCGCAATCAGCGCTGCCCGGGCTTCCTGTATATCCATCATTGTTTCTATTACAAAAATATCTACTCCACCTTCAAGCAGCCCCTTAACCTGTTCTTTGAATATATTTACCGCATCTTCAAAGCCTAAACTACCAAACGGTTCAATAAACTTACCTGTAGGGCCAATATCACCGGCAACAAAGCATTTATCTTTCACTGCTTTTTTAGCATAACGCGCAAGCTGCTTATTAATACTTTTTACATCGGAAATCCCATATTGCTTAAGTTTTATCCGATTTGCCCCGAACGTAGCAGAATAAATAATATCCGCCCCGCTTTTAGAGTACTCTGCATGTACTTTTTGAATAAGCTGCGGATTTTCCAAACACCATTTTTCTGGGCAAACACCTTGCGGCATCCCCAGTTTTTGAAGTTGGGTGCCTGTTGCACCGTCTAAGATAACTACGCGTTTTTTGAAAATATTATTCATGCTTTCCATGTTTTTATGCATCATTAATCAGTCCTATCCCGGCTACTGCCATTACTGTCTTTTCCGGTTTTAAAATAAAAGCTTCTGTTAAATCAACTCCCAGTTTTTTCATTTGCAAAGATTCATAAATAATCTTTTGGTTTTTTAAAGTAAAGTCCGCATATCCTGCTGAAAACCTTCTTGTTGTAAGAATTTTATTTTCCCTGCGAAGTTCGGAATTTATATATTTCGCTATCCATTCAAGCGCCGCATCCGTAAATTCACTGGCAACTGCATCAAAAATAACCGCGCCGGTAACATCCCTGCCTCTAGAATCAAGAGAAATCTCTTTAACAATCTTTGCTCCGGCAGTTGCGCCCATAAAAACAACTTCACTGCTGTTTTCAAGCATCTTGGCAAGTCTTATGCTTTTAAGTTTAATATTATTCGCCAGATTAATCGTTGAACTATTTTTTTTAATCACAGGAAGGCGCAAAAAACTACCCTTTAGGTCTAAAAGTAATTCTGCTTTGCTGATATAGTTTTCTATTTTTTGATCAATTTCTTCGTTAACCTGCGTTACCCCTTGAACAAAACCAAGGCGGCTATAAATCTTTTTTATAGGAAACTCTACATGAATCTTATCAAAAAATTTTAGAGTCATTTTAAAAATCACGCGGATTATAGTCAGTTCAGCAAACTAATGCTTTTAAATCAGGTTTTTTACTAAATCGTAATTAAAAAATTCCGAAGCTTTTACTACAGAGACTCCTGCATAAGCAATCATCTGAGCACTTTTCTCCTCAAGAAACAAAAGCGCGTTAGCTGCGGCAATTCTGCCTTGTTTTTCAGCATTAATCCAGGAAAAAAAACTGCGCATAAGCTGTGCCTGGTTATTTTTATTTTCCGCGACATCTCCGGCAGCAAAGATGTTTTCCACATTGGTCCGCAAAAAATTATCTACGGCTATCGTCCTATCAAAAACAATCTCACTATCTTCTAAAAATTTCAAATCCCCTGCATAATATTTATCCACCACTACAATGCCGCAGCCGATAACTTTTCCGCTGTCAAGCTTGATTGCTTTAACATCCCCATTGCCGAAGATTTCCACAATATTTTTTCCAAAAATCAATTCTATCCCGTTTTGCTGAAAACTTTTCTTTAATAATTCACCGGCCTTTTCATCCAACATATCCGGCAAAAAATCATGTTCACTAACAATAATCTTTACTTCCAACCCTTTTCTATGCAAAGCTGCCGCGCATTTCAATCCAACAATCCCCTCGCTCCATATACATGCCGTACGGGTTATCGGGATTAATTCAAAGATATCCTTGACATCCTTGATTGAACGCACTCCTAAGACGCCATGTTTGGATGCTCCTTTTACTTCTTTGGCAATCTTAACGCTGACTCCGCTGGCTATAATCAGCGCATCATAAATAATCTTTGTTTTATCCGCAAGCAGTAAAAAATTCTTTTTTGGGAATACCTTTTCAACTTTTTTTCCCAATATAAGGCTTATATTTTCCCCTTCATAAAATTCTTTTTTCTTATAAACCAGCTCACTTTCCTTTAACTCGCCGCTTAGAAATTCCGCAAGTTTATACCGGGAATAAGCCAAGTGAATTTCTTCGGAAATAATCGTTATTTTGACCCCTGAACTCTTTTCTTTGATTTCAGAAGCCGCAGCAATACCAGCCGCAGAATTTCCGATAATTACTATATTCTTCATCATTCTCCTTCTTTAAATTGAGCTTTTGCCGCCTTAATAAGATTACGCATTAATATCGCAACAGTTACAGGGCCGACACCTCCGGGAACAGGCGTAATCAGGCTTGCCCGTTCGCTAGCCGTAGCAAACTCAACATCACCAATAACCTTATTTTCAACACAATTAATTCCCACATCAATAACAACTGCCTGCGGCTTAATCCACTCTCCCTTTATAAGGTTTGGCTTGCCCACTGCAACCACCAGGATCTCCGCCTTTTTGACATATTCCTTTAAATTACCTCTTTCTGAAGTCGCGATATGGCAAACTGTCACAGTGCTAAAAGCATTCATAAACATCATTGATAACGGCTTGCCGACAATCGCGCTGTGCCCGATAATAACAACCTCCTTGCCATATAAATCTACTCCTGCTTTTTCAAGAAGCTCAATAACCGCCTTTGCCGTGCACGGAGCAAACCCATCCTGTCCCAGCAATACCCTGCCAAGGTTTTCAGGATGAATCCCTTCAACATCTTTTCCCAAAGCAATATACTTTCCAATCTCTTTGACATCAAGGTGTTTCGGTAAAGGCAATTGAATAATAACTCCGTTAATATCCTTGTTTTTATTCAGTTCTTGAATTACAGGAAGCAATTCTTTTTTCGCTATATCTTCCTTAACCTTCTTAACAAAAAACCCCAAGCCAAGTTTTTGCGCAATCTTTTTCTGAAATTCCACATACAAAGTAGCTTCATTTACTTCTCCGACAAGTACGGTACAAAGCGCGGGGACTTTATTGTATTGTTTCTTCAGCGCGGCCACATCTTTTCTTACCGCATCATAAATACTTTCCGAAAGTGTTTTCCCCAATAAAAGGCCGGCCATTTTAAAAAGAATCCTCTATTTTTTTAACAATCCGCAATTTAAATTTCTTTACCGCTTTTGACATTTTCAGCAATACGCGTTTTTTTTCTAAAATATACCGTTTATCTTTTATAAATTTCAGATTTATTTTGACATTTAATACCGCGGCTTCGAAAGCGCTTTCTAAAAAATACATCGAACAACCAACATCGCTTACCAAGTTTTTATTGCCGGCTACAGCTAATTCTGCGCATAACTGCATAGCTTTAAGCGCCGCCGCACATACCTCTAACGGCACTTCTGCAGCGCCTAAAAATCCGCGCTGAATAAGCAAAAAACGGTTCTTAGACTCTTTGGGAATCTTAAGCGCATCACTTAATCTCTGAAAAGCCCTCACATCCTTATCAACTAAAACAAGCGCTTTTTTTCTAAGCCGTTCATTTTGTTTAAGAAATTTTTTCAACCTTTGAGTTTTCTTACCGGTACTGGTTCCTGTATGGGTAAAGTTGGCAACCATGCTCCCAAGCGCAATACCCAAGCCTAGCACAAGAGCAGACGCGCTGCCGCCTCCCGGTACCGGGATTTTTTTAGCCAAACTATCAAGATAATTTTTTAAGCTTTTTTTAGCAAACATAATCCCTCTTCCGTCGAAAAATAAAGTAATAGTATTTTACTTGTTTTAAAGTTTCCAGTCAAGAAAATTAGATTTAAGCTGTAGCTGCAATTATGCGCTTAAAGCAAAAAAGGGGAGATTTTAGGTATTATCCAATAACGCATTTGAGGCGGCACGAATTTGCCCGGTTAGCCTGACTATGCGGTTTACTTCAACAGGCGATAATCCTTCCTGCAGTTTTGTCCATTGGGCATTATCACGCAAATAATCAAGCATGCCTTTTAGGCCTTCTCCGATCTGCTTAGGCGAAATAGAAACGCCTGTAACATCCACTCCTTTATCCAGCGCTAAAAGAGACTCATGAAGATTTTGTATTATCATTGCGATTATCGGTGTTTTTTGCGGTACCGCTTTAACTCCCTTCATCTTTGCTATATCATCAGCTGCTAAATTCGCCTCTGCCAGGATTCTACCGATTTGATTTTTTTCCATACTGTATCCTTTTTAGGTTTTAAGGTCAATATAATTGTTTAGCTCCGCACAAATAAATTTTACCGCAGATTCTCTTTCAAAAGATAATTTTACTTCTTGGTCAAATCCCATATTTGCCTTCCGTTATTTTATATTATCTACCACCGGAACCTTAATTACCAGTTTTTTTACAACATCTGCTTTTTCCCCATTCTTAATTTGCGGCATATGAGCGTCCTGCGGAAAAAATATTACAAAATAACCTTTTTTAAGCAAAATAAAATCAACATTTCCTGTTAGTTTCTGAAAGTCCCGCTCCTCATCATATTCCTCTTTTTTACAACTATTGATATTGCACACTCCAATTCTTTCCATCCCATTTAAAACAACCTGAATATCTATATATTTGCGGTGGCATTCAATAAAACCTTCCAAAATATCCTTAAGTTTATATTCGCTTACAATTGCTATCATATTATCATAAATTATATGCTTGCCTAACGGTGCATCTGAAAAATAAGTTTTAAAATACTTCAATATATATTTAAAATACGGATGTATTCCTAAATAAATTTTGAAATTTTCTAAAGAATCATAAATCATAATCCCAGCAACATCCTCCAATAAAATTATACTACCTCAGTTTTTAATCTTTATTATTTAACTAATTAAACTATGTAATTTCAACCTTTCCCCTTACTTACACATTATCGAAAACTCGCAAAATTCACAGTTTCTCCCGGCATCAGAAGCAGATTCAAAAGGTATTTCCGGATTATTTATCTCATCAATAATAAATTCAAGCGCTTTAAGACAGGTCTCCATCAATGCTTCTAATTCGCCCTGTTCATTTTTTCTCGGAAAGAAATTCATCTCCTGATTCTTTAAACTGTAAAGGCACGACGCGACCGGCAAACCAGGATATTGCTTTCGCATAAAATAGGTATAAACAGGCAATTGAAACGACACGATAGACCGCTGTATCGACTGTCTATCCATATCCTTTAAACTCCTTAATTTTTGAGCGGATTTAGGAATATTATCGGCATTACCGGTTTTATAATCGATAACCAATATACTCTCATCTTCCAGTTTTTCCACTCTGTCTAATCGGCATTTAAAAGAACCCTTCTTTTCTTGAAAACTTATCACACCATCGACCCCCATCTCAAGCCCTAATATCTGCTCAACTTGCCCGCACCGCGCTTTTTCACATTCCAGGAATTTCTCAAGGCGATAACGCATGATATACTTAAGCATGAACGCATCTGATTTCATCCTCTGAGAAAATTCAGCTTCAAATCTTTTGTCGAATTCTTTAAAAAAAATCAGTTTAAACCTCTCATCAATTATCGGGCGCGAATGGATAAACTTTAAAAAAGTATCTTCTAAAAGTTTATGCATAAAGTTTCCAATCTGCCTGCTCTGCGGTTCTTCCAGCAGATCTTCCTGTTCCTTTAAGGAAAGCACATTCTGGTAATAGAACTGCAAAGGGCAATTCAAGTAAGTATTTATACTTGAAGGCGAATAGGTAAATTCTTTCAAAACTTTTAAAACTTTCGGTGTTTTGCTTATCGACCCAAAGGAAGGCTGTATACTCATATCAAAAGATGCCCTTATTATAGGCAGCACATCCAGTTTCCCCTGTTCTGATTCTTCACGCCAAACAAGCTCTTCGATAAAACGGCTCCTTTGTTTTTCAGGGCTGTTATTGTAGATCAACGATACATTTTTTGCTGAAGAAATCAAACGCATAAAATGGTACCTTTGTATCGCGTCTTCAAGCTCAAGCTGGTTAAACCCTAAATTCATCATTACCTGCCTGGGGATTAACGGTTCATGGATTTTCAGCTTAGGCAGTACTGACTCGTTAACATCCATAATAATAACATTTTCAAAATCCAAAGAACGGGTTTCAAACAAACCCAGCACCTGCAGCCCCTTTAAAGGT
Organism: Candidatus Omnitrophota bacterium; assembly: GCA_016213925.1. Taxonomy (GTDB): domain Bacteria; phylum Omnitrophota; class Gorgyraeia; order B26-G9; family B26-G9; genus JACQZH01. The sequence continues at coordinate 21,734 of JACQZH010000009.1, forward strand.
GCGCCGGTAAAAGAAATTTTCTCCGCTTTTAGTTTATCTTCAAAAATCCTAAGAATATCCTGAACCGAAAAACTCTCTGCCGCAAAAGATATCCCGGCAAATTCATCAGCCATAGCCAAGATCTGCTCCGCAATCTTTAGATTCAAGGCATAAACATCCAGAAAACTTTTCTCCAGCAATATCCTCGTAAATTCTTCCAATACCCGGGAAAGATCCCCTAAGTTTTCTATATCCTTCCAGATGTCAAAAGCGTATTTATGGATCTCTCTGAGCAAATAGCTTATATCATTTTGTGTTATCTCGGCACTGATTTTCCCGGATTGTTCAAAAACAAGCTCCTTAAGCATCTTCAGGTTCTCTATTTCGGAAAGTTCTATAAAGAGACTCCCCCCAAGTTCGCTATCCTCTGCTCCAGTAAGAAAATCTTCTATCTTATGCACTAAAATTCTCGTAAGCTGCCCCTGTTGTTTGAATTTTAGGTTTTTAATAAATGGATGTTTAATCACTTTAAGATAATCCCTGGCATAAAAAGCTCCGCCTTTTTTTGTCTGCTGGGCATTAATGATATAGCTGAATAATGTAAATAACGAGCTTCTTTGCACAGGATATCCCATGGATACATTGAAGTCACCGCCAAAATCCGATATTTCAGAAAGCAGCGGCACAACAGAATCAGTATACGGCAGGACAATAACGGTTTTATCAAGTTCCTGTTTTTTTTTGATAATCTCCCTGACAACACCAATCTGTGAATGCATATCAAACCCCGAATATATTTGGAGTTTGTAATCCGACTTAACAGGCCTATCAATCACCAGATTTTCCCCGAAATACTGCGCCAAGGCTTCAAGTTCCGGGCAGGATTTTTCCTGTGCCTGAAAAAATACCTGCGCCAACTCTTTATCCAAAAGATACTTGATAATTCTTTTCTGAGTTTTCTTAAGGTCAAAAAAATTACAAAAAAATACCTTATCAAATTCAGGGATAGCAAGTCTATCAATTTTTTCCGCGGCAAATAACGCCAATGTGCCTTTTGAAAACATTTTTTCTTTTTCAAGGAACTCATGATATTGGATACGGATCAAAACGATATGCGCTAAAAGCTCATTGATGCTTTTCGGCACTTCATATCCGGCCTGGGCATTATCTTGTATATTTTTTAATTCGTCATTAGAAATATCCTCTAAATCCATCTGGTCAATAAAAGAGATTATCTCTCTTCCCCAGGCAATGAACCTGGGAAAAGTATCCCTGCCTTCGAGAATCCGGGGGATTTCTTTTTTAGCTAATTTATAAATGCAATAGCAGTTTTCGATATCCTGTAAATCCATTTTTTCGTTAAAATAATCCGCTTCGATATGATCGGCTAATCTCTTAATAAAATTATCGCCGAAACTGTAGGAAATTACTTTTTTACTCATTTATTTTTTCCACTTTTTGTGATTCAAGCAGAAGAATATACCCTTCCACTTTTTTCCCTGGATAAATTTCAGAAATAAGACGCATATACTCTTTAACCTGCGCTTTGAACTCTTCTTTAACGGTTCCTGCGCTTTTAAAATCCAGAACCTGGACCCTGTCATGGCGCACAATAATCCGGTCAATCCTTTTCGTATGCCCAAAAGCATTCACAAGCTCTTTTTCCCGATAAACCGTATCCTTTGATTCATCGATATAGAAAAAAGGCTTAACTTCATACGAACTTAAAAGCCCGCTAATCAATTTTGACACTTCATTTATTTTTGTAAAATAAGGATTCTTGTTTTTGGCAAATCCGAAAGCCAAATCCAATGTCTGTTTGAAATTATCATCATTAAGATTGTGTATTTGCGACAAAATCGCATGCATGAAATTTCCTGCTTCAATCTGTTTTCTATTTTTTATATGTTCCTCATTAATAAACTCTTCCCTTAGAAATGGGATCCATCGTTTATAATTAGGCACAGGTATCGGTATTATCCGCTCTGTATTTTCCTTCTCAAAGACCGCGCAATTATGTTTTTCCCCTCTTTCCATAAATTCATCCGGGATAAACATCTTAGCGATATTATTTTTTTTTGATTGCGCATTGGGTACAAAAAGATAAAGTTCATCCTTTGCCCGGGTAAAACTTACATATAAAGTATTTAACTCATCAACAAAAGCGCGTAAATATTCCCGATGATATATATTTTTTAAATGTTTCGAAAATTTTACGTATTTTTTATCAAGCCTTAACAAGCCGATCTTTGAGTCATTGCCAGCACCGGATATTACATCAGAATCATAAACAATATAAGAACTTTTTACTTTTTTAGCTCTTGAACCCATCGTAGCAATATCCATCTCAAGAAACGGCAATATCACTACGCGAAAATCCAAGCCTTTGGACTTGTGTATAGTAAGCAATTTTACGGCATTTTCTCCGGAAAAGCTGATAAAAAGCTTTGATTCCGGGATATCCTCAAAAAACTCGAGAAAATCACTTATGCCGTAATGCTCTTCCTCTTCTTCTTTA
>JACQZH010000061.1 GCA_016213925.1 Candidatus Omnitrophota bacterium
GGGGCGCGGGAAATTAGGAAGCCCGCCCAAGCGGGCGGGGCATTAGATTGGGATTGTTTCTTTGTAGCAGGTTCTGATTTCGTTGCAAACGCACCGCCATTTTATTTTTGCTATTTGAAACACTGGTGGCGGTATTTGTTGATTCTTGAAATGATTTACATTGAGTTGAATCATAGAATCATGCTATATTATACTAAATAGGAAAAATATTTAAAAAAAACAATAAGTTGTTTTACGATTGGGGGTGGAGTGGGGATGATATTTGTATATCTGGTTGTTTTCGCGATACTTGGCACTACCGCAGTGTTATTTTTGTCTAATTACCCGAAAAATTTAATAACAGAATTTTTAGAGAAAAGCCAGAAAAGTGATTTTAGTTTTTTAGCAAACTAGTGTTTAATTTTATCCGGTATTCCTGGATGCGATGGACATTGGTTGCAGGTAAAATAATTTCAAACGACTTTACTCAAAACAAATACCGGGCAAGTATAGATAGTTTTGAACAATAATCAAAAATAAAACTTGTATTAATGTTTGCTAATGATTTTCAGGAATTCTCCGCGGTTAAACCTTGGCATAATACGGTATTTCTTTGTTTTTCAAGGGAAAGAAGAAGATGGGGTTATTAGGGCTTTTGATCAGTAATCCGCTGGCTGTTTTGCTTTTGGCTTTTCCGCTGCTTTATTCGGTTATCTTGCATGAATTAGCTCACGGACTGGTTGCTTCGTGGTTTGGGGACAGCACGGCGAAAAACTCCGGCAGGTTATCTTTTAACCCGAAGAACCACATTGATCCTTTGGGGCTGCTGATGCTTTTACTGGCTGGTTTTGGCTGGGCCAGGCCTGTTCCTGTAAACTATTATAACTTAAAAGGCGGCCGCTTAGGGCTAATCGCGGTTTCATTGGCAGGATGTGTAACAAACATATTACTTGCGGTTAGCGCAATATTTTTGCTGCAGTTTAAATTTATCAGCGAGAATCAAATTTTTTCAATGTTGTTTACGGTAATGGCGAAAATTAATATTGTTCTTGGCGCGTTTAATTTAATACCTATACCTCCTTTAGACGGATCAAAAGTGCTGATGGGGATATTGCCGGAAGGCGCGCGGATGAAATTAGCGAAAATTGAACCGTATGGGTTTTTCATTATAGTTTTTCTGCTTTTTACGGGGCTAATGCACCCTCTGATAAATTTTATGCAAAGCGTTATTTACGCTTTTATCGGGGTATTATTTTTTTGACGGAAAAACATTTGAATCCAGCCAGTAAAAGCCGAAGCGGGTCATTAAGGCTGAAAATTTCTCAAATTCCAGGGGTTTTACCAGGTAACTGTTTACGTGATTATCATAAGCTTTTGCAATGTCTGCTTCTTCATCAGATGTGGTTAAGATGATAACCGGGATGTGTTTTAAATCCGCGCTGTTTTTAATTTCTTTTAGCAGGTCTAATCCGTCTATTTTTGGAAGCCGCAGGTCTAGAAGAATCAGATGCGGCTGCTGGAGGTTTTTATTATCAGAGTAATTGCCCCGTTTAAATAAATAATCCATAGCCGTTTCTCCGTCGGCTAAGTGGGTAATTGCGTTTTTGACGCTATTTTCATGAAGGACTATTTTTATAAGTTCGGCATGCGCGGGATTGTCTTCAATTAGTAAAATATTTATGGGTTCAGATTTTTTAAAAAAAGTTCCCATGTTAATTATTCCTTTCCGGTTAAGAAGTTGTTGTTTCCCATAAGGTAAAGTAAAATGTAGAGCCTTTGCCTTCTTCCGACTCTACCCAGATTCTGCCTTTGTGCAGTTCAATTATACGTTTAACAATGGTCAGCCCGATTCCCGCTCCTTCGGTTTTATTATCTAATTGCTCAAAGATATTAAAAATTCTTTTTTGATATTGCGGATTTATGCCGATACCGTTATCGCGCACGTAATAAATATTATTGGCTTCTTGTTTGATGATTCCTATTTCAATGAGCCTAGAGGGCTGCTGCCCCATGAATTTAATAGAATTTTCAATTAAATTTTGGAATACTTCCCGCAGCCTTAAGGAATCGCCGCGCACTGTTGCTAATTCGGAGGATATTTTTAGGCTGATATTTTTTTGTTTGAGCGGTAGTTTAAAAATAGTTTGTATCTCCTGGATCATTTCTCTTAGCTCGATTATTTGGTTATTAAATTGGGTATATTCCAGCTTGGAGACTCTGATTAGTTCGTGCAGAAGTTTGTGCATATGGTCAACAGCGCTGTAAATGAAGTTAAAATATTCAGGCAAAGATTCCATTGAGCCTTTTTTAATATTTTTTTCGATTATTCCGATAAAACCCCGTATGGTCAAGAGAGGGCTTTTAAGGTCATGAGATACAATATAACTGAATTGTTTAAGTTCGTTGTTCTTTTGATTCAACATGTTTTCTCTTTCGCGGATTGAGTCGCTCATTCGGTTGAATTCTTCGGTGAGCATCCCAATTTCGTCATTAAAAGCAACCGGAAGTGAATTAGGATATGTCCCTTGCTTAATATTTTTGGCAGCAGTGAAAAGCTGGGTAAGAGGCGCTGTAACGATAGTTAATAACTGCCACAAAATAAAAATTCCGATCAAACTAAAACCCAGGGAAATGAGGCTTGTGGTTATAATTAGCTTTCGTTGCGCTTGTTGTATAAAATTTTTTGAAAACCCGATTCGTACCCAGCCGATAAGTTCTTTTTTTTCAGTATCCTGGGGCATATTATCAAAGACACCCGGAATTTCCCATGCTTTTGAAGTAAAGACTGGATAAAGCACGTCAAATAAATTCAGATGTTCTTGTATGGACAGCGCTTCTTTGTCGTAGTTTTCATCAAAGCTGCGGTCGGGTAAAATACCTTGCTGTTTGTTTATAATTAGAGTACGGGTAGAATCATAAAAGGCAATAAACGATATCTCTGGAATAGTTTTTAATTCTGAAATTTCTGCTTCAAGAAGAGCTTTGTTTTTTGTAATCAGCGGCAATTCCCCGATTTTAGCAGCTAGCTGGGTAGTGATTTGTGCTTTTTTTAGCAATTCTGAATAAAGGATAGCTTGCTGTATGTTCAGGGAGTTAACAGTATAGATTATTGAAATAAGAAGGTTCCCGATCGTTACAGCAAAAAGAATCCTGTTTTTGAATGAAATATCTTTTTTGGCAAAAGTATCGGTCATTAATACCTTTTGGTTTTTAACTAAAAATTTAAAACTGCATTTAGATTGATTGCGCGTTTATTTTTTTATCCCGGAAGTGGTTTTTGTCCGGCAAGATGCCGTGTTAAGTACAAATAGTCTTAAGAAAATGAAAAATAAAATCTTGCTAGGCGATTTAGGCATGTCTGCCTCCGAAACTAATAAATTATTTCATCCCAAGATACAGTTTTATTTTTCTGGCCATGAATTCAGGCAAAGGCATTTTTATGATGTAGTCATCTGCGCCTGCTTTAAGCGCTTTTTTAATATCTTCAAGGTCATCAATGACGCTTAATACGACAATAATGGTGTGGGACAAAGACGGCTCTTTTTTAAGGCGTTGGCACAGCTCAAATCCGTCCATATCCGGCAGCCCCAAGTCAAGGGTAATTAGATCCGGTTTTAGTTCAAGCGCTTTAACCAAGCCTGTGTTGCCGTTATTGGCGATTTCGGATTCAAGGCCTGCTTCTTTTAGCAGGATTTTTACAAGTGTTGCTTCGCCTGCCTTATCTTCGATTATTAAGACTTTTTTCCCCATAGGTAATCCCCCTGTTTTTGCGGCGGTTATTTTTTTTTGCGGAAAATTCAAGATGTTAGGCGTCAAGTAATATTGTACTATTTTAGCCTGGAAAATCCTAAATATTAATTTTAAATAAAATATATACGATATTATAATATATAACAATAATCTATAACATAAGACAAGTCGGCTTGTCAAACAGATTAACGCACGTTAGCGGCTAGCACGTCAGTGTGCATCGGCCAGCGGCAAAAAGGATTATTTGACAGAGCAGTTTAATTTTATTATACTCGAATAGAGTTTAAAAACTATGAAAAAAATAAAACTGCTTATAGTTGATGACGAGAAAGACTACCTTGTTTTAACCGAACTTAATTTAAAAAATACCGGTAAGTATGAGGTCAGGACATTATCCGAATCAAAAGATACCATTTTTCAGGCGCGTGAGTTCATGCCTGATGTTATTTTGCTTGATCTGGTTATGCCTGAACTGCATGGTTTTGACGCCTGTTATTTATTAAAACAAGATCCTGTTACGGCAAAGATACCGGTTATTATCGTTTCCGCGCTGCATAAAGATTCTGATAAGCGCAAGGCTTTTGAATTGGGAGCGGCAGAGTTTCTGTATAAACCCGTACCTTTGGATGAATTTATCCTAAAAATAAATCAGGTAATGGGATTAAAGTAACTCCAGCGTAATAGGCTATTCCGGGAACCCTGATAAGTAATTGGCGGGTTTGCGGCGCATTTGGCTAAAAGAAAGGCAAATGAGAATGGAAAGTGAACTTTTGCTCAATAAAACCGCGTTAGATGCCCTGCCTTGCAGTGTAATATTAGTTGAAGTTTCCACGAAAAAAATCCTGCTTGCCAATAAATCCGCTGAAAAGATAAACGCTGTCCCCGGAGAAAAATGCTGCAAACTTATAAGCGGAAAGGATGACTGCTGCCCTTGGTGTTTTGCTGATGAGGTTTGCAACACAGGGCAGGTAAAGTATTTGAAAATCGAGCATTTTTCCGGTAAGTTTTTGGCTGTCTACTGGATCCCTCTGGATGCTGACCGTTGTTTGCATTATGTGTTTGATATTAGCGAAAGAAAGCAGGCTTGGCAAGAATTGGAAAAACAGAAAGAATTGGCGCAAGAATATCTGAATGTCGCCGGAGTTTTGATGCTGGGAGTTAATCTAAAAAAAGAAGTTATCTTGATCAATAAAAAAGGCTGTGAAGTTTTAGGCTATAAAAAAGAAGAAATTATGGGTAAAAACTGGATTGATAATTTTCTTCCCGAAAGAATCAGGAAAGAAGAGGCTATTGTTTCGGATAAACTGTTTAAAGGAGAAGTAGAGCCGGTTAAATATTATGAGAACCCTGTTTTAACAAAAAGCGGGCAAGAAAGGATAATTGCCTGGCATAATACTGTTTTAAAAGACGAAAAGGGAAAAATTATCGCGCATCTTAGCTCGGGGGAAGATATTACAGCCCGCAGAAATGCGGAGGATAAGATAATAGAATCAGAAGAGCGGCTAAGGCAGTTGGCAGAAAACTCAAAAGATTGGATATGGGAAGTTGACGCAAATGGGTTATATACATATTCCAGCGGCGCAGTAGAAGCAATTCTGGGGTATGAGCCGGCAGAGATTGTCGGGAAAAAATATTTTTATGATTTTTTTGTTGCGGAAGAAAAAGAAACGCTTAAAAAAGCAGCTTTTAAAGCATTTGAAAAAAAAGATAAAATAAAAGATTTTTTGAATAAAAATGTCCATAAAAACGGTACTATTGTCTGGCTGCAGACATGCGGGATTCCGCAGATTGATAAGAACGCGAATTTGCAAGGCTACAGAGGCTCAGATAGAGACATAACTTGGCTGATCATGGCTGATGAATATTTACGGGTAAGCGAAGAAAAATACCGCTTGCTTTTTGAAAAATCTTCCGACGCGGTGGTAATTTTTGATATGCAGAGTTTAAAACTGGAAGATTGCAACCAGGCGGCGCTTGAGCTTTATGGATATACCAGGGAAGAGTTTTTATCTTTGCGGGTTACGGATATATCTAATGAAAAGGAAAAAACATTACAGGCTGTTCAAAAACTACGTAACAATGAGATTATCGGAAAAGGCATTGCTGTCCGCTGGCAAATAAGAAAAGACGGGAGTGCTTTTTTTGCGGAAATTAATCAGGGAAGATATGATTATAGGGGAGAGCAAAAGAATGTAAGCGCTATCCGCGATGTTACTCAAAAATATATGAGGCAAGAAGAAGAAAGGCGCCAAAAAGAATTTATTGAAAAAACGATTAATTCGCTGCCGTTTCCCTATTATGTTATAGATACGAATTATAATATTATTCTTGCCAATAAGGTCGCCAAGGATCGCGGTGTTTATGAAGGCGGGCATTGTTATGAGTTGACGCATAGGTCAAAAGAGCCGTGTTCAGGCAAGCACAATTGTCCCTTAAAAGAGGTGCTTAATCATAAGCAGCCGGTAAGGTTAGAGCATATTCATTATGACCAGGATGGACAGGAAATTATTGTCGAGGTGTACGGCGGCCCGATTTTTAATGCGGAAGGCGAAATTACGCATATGATAGAGTATTCTATTGATATAAGCGAGCGCAAGCGTTACGAGCAGCAATTAAAGGATGCTTATGATAAATTAAAAAGCACCCAGGAACAGCTGATGCAGGCGGCAAAAATGCGGATAGTCGGTTCTCTCGCAAGCGGCGTGGCGCATGAGGTGAAAAATCCTTTAGGAACAATCATGCAGGGGCTGTCCTATATTGATAAAAAGATAGATAAAAGCGACCGGAATATGCTATTTGCCTTGAATAGCATGAACGATGCGGTAAATAAAGCGGATTCTATTATCAGAGGGCTGCTTGATTTTGCCAGGGTTACGGAACTTAATCTTAGCCAGGTAAATCTGGAAAATATAATAGACGATTCTTTACTGCTGGTTAAATATAGGCTGGTTCAGTGCCGGATAGAAGTTGAAAAAGATATACAAAAAGGCCTGCCGAAATTAAATATTGACCGGAATAAAATCGAGCAGGTTTTTGTGAACATTTTTTTAAACGCGGCCCAGGAAATGTCCGCAAAAGGAGAAGGCAATATTACTGTGCGTATTTTTGAGAAAATCCTCGTTGAACATGATCCGGGAGTCGGCCAACGCAGGAGTGATGTTTTTAAGCCCGGAGAAGCTGTTGTTATAACGGAGATCGAAGATACCGGCCCGGGGATAAGGCCGGAGCAAATAGACAAGGTATTTGAGCCTTTTTTTACCACGCATCATGAGTCAGGCGGCACTGGCTTGGGAATGGCAATAGTAAAAAGCATTGTGGATATGCATAAAGGGTTGATAATGATCGGCAATAAGCAGGATTTTTCCGGAGCGAAAGTGACAATAATATTAAAAACGCAGATTGTTCAGGCTTGATTTGCTCCGCGGCCTAAAATAATATTGACAAAAAAGGTATTTTTTTTATATAATCATAAATAATATTGCAAGAAAAACTGATTTTCTTTCTGAAGAGGGGGAAAGGAGGTGTCTAAAAAGGAAAGAGATGGTTTTTGATAAATTAAGTGTTGTTTAAATTGAAACAAAAGCTTTGAAATAATTTTCGTTATTAGGATTTTAAAATAAAAGGAGAACGAAATGGGAAAGAAGTTTATTGTTTACCTACTAGCTGTGGTTATGGTTATGGGAATTGCCAGTGTTAGTTTTTCTCAAGAAAATAAAGAGAATCAAGAGAATAAAATCGTTGGTATAGTTCAGGAAGTCGCGGAAGATGGGACTTATGTGATTGTTGACGGTAAGAAAGTGAGTATATCTGAAGAAGTTAAGGATTATAATAATATGGAGCAGGGAGACGAAGTTGAGCTTATTATTGAGGAAACTCAAAATGGGCCGGTTGTAGTTGATTTCAATTATCTTTAAGGTTTTAGCCTGGGCTATGATTTTTGCCCGGAGTTATTTTGTTTAAAAAGGAAGAAGTTTTCTTGTTTTTTGCCAAAAAAAGGGAAGAGTTCTTCTTTTTTTTTGAGGGGTATACAAAAATATTTTATAGTTTGACATAGCCGGCTATCTCATCTATAATAAAAACATTCTTTTGAATCTAACAGAATAATATCCCAACAGCCAGGAAACAAAAATTCTTGCCGTAAGGTTAATAGTATATGCCGTGCGGTTTTATTTATTTTTGAAAGGAGGCTTTAATGTCAAGCAGGTTCTCTGCAGTTATTTTATTAATGAGTTTTATCTTGATACCCGCAGGACAGATATGGGCGCAAGTTTTGGAAGCGGAAAGTATAACAGTTGGCCAGGGTAAAAAAGTAAAGTTTGATTACACTCTTACGGTAGGCGGAGAAAAGGTAGACAGTTCGCAAAAGCAGGGCCCTTTGGTATATACGCATGGACAAGGCCAGATTATTCCGGGCTTGGAAAAACAATTAGAAGGCATGCGTGTTGGAGAGAAAAAACAGGTTAAAGTTACTCCGGAAGACGCGTACGGGCAGATTAATCCTGCGGCATTTAAAGAGATCTCTAAAGAACAGCTGCCTACGGATGTTCCTCTTGAGGCCGGCCAGGTTTTGAGCATGAAGACGCCTAACGGGAATGTGTTACCTGTTGTGATTTCTGAAGTAAGGGAAACTACGGTTATTCTCGACTTGAACCATCCTTTAGCGGGAAAAGAGTTGGATTTTGACGTGGCGATTGTGTCAATTGAGTAGTAAAAAGTCTTATTTTGAAAGGGAGAACATTAATAGTTAGGAGAGTTAGATGGCGAAAATAGCTGTAGATGAAAAAGGCGGTCTTGAAAAGGCTTTGCGTTCTTTTCGGCTGCGGTGTAAAAGAGAAGGAATTTTTGATAGCTGCAAAGATAAGCGGCATTATACAAAACCTTCTGTTAAGAAAAGACAGGCAGCGGTAAAAAAGAAATTTGCGAACAGAAAAAAGACTTAATTTCAAAGATTTTTACCCTACTGCCAGAAGGCTGTTGGCCTTAATACGGGGATGAATGGTTTTTGGCAGGAAAGTGCCCCAATTGAGAAAGGGCTTTAGCGCTGCAGGCTTTTAGCCTTGGGATTTCTACTTTCCAGGATATCGTTTTCTGACATAGGCGCTGTATGTTAATAAAAGTGGCCAGTAACCAGGATAATAGAGGCCAATACTCAAGAGAACAGCGGACTTATTAGCGTAATAAAATAGGAGCGGAAATGTCTAGGGAATTGATTATTATCGGAGACAGGGTATTAATAAAACCCGATAATGAAAAAGAAATGACAAGCTCCGGGCTCTATCTTCCTCAAGGGGCTTATGAAAAGGAGAAAGTTAATAGCGGCCGGATAGTTAAGACCGGGCCGGGATTTCCAGTGCCTGATCCTCATGAATTGAATGATGAACCGTGGAAAGAGTCCAAGAAAAAAGAGCCGGTTTATATGCCGCTTCAGGCGCAAGTTAATGACCGCGCTATTTTTTTGAAAAGCGCAGCCATAGAGATAGAGTTTGAGAACACGAAATATCTTATAGTTCCTCAAGCTGCGATTCTGGCTTTAATTCGTTACAGTAATCCTGATGATATTATTTGAGGAGCGTAAGGGCTTTGGAAATTATTTTTTTAGGTACCAATGGATGGTTTGATTCAGCAACGGGTAATACAATCTGTACTTTAATCCGGACAAAAAAATGCAATATCCTTCTTGATGCCGGGTATGGGATTGCTAAGGCAGGCCAATACCTGGATCTCCAAAAACCAACGTATATATTTTTAAGCCATTTGCATATTGATCATGTCGCAGGTTTGCATGTACTGGCAAAATTTGATTTTAAACACGAAGTGACCTTGTTTGCGCCTAAAGAAATGATCGCCAATCTGAATAGTTTTTTTTCTTATCCTTATACAATCCCTGCGCAGGCGCTTCCATTTAAAATGCGGGTAAAAGCTTTCTCAAAAGAATTTAAAAATAATGATTTAAAAGCAATAGGCCGGGAATTAATTCATGCGAGTAAATGTTTAGGCTACCGCTTTGAACTGGAAAATAAAATAATTGCTTATTGCACTGATACCGGAATATGCGCAAATATGTTTTTACTTGCGGAAAACGCAGATGTGCTGATTACGGAATGCGCTTTGCTCCAGGGGCAGGATGACGGGGGCTGGCCGCACTTGGATCCTTCACAGGCAGCTAAAACAGCCAAACAGGCAAAAGCTAAAAAACTTGCGCTGACGCACTTTGACGCGGAAAATTATCCTGATTTAAAAAGGCGTAAAAAAGCGCAGGCTTATGCCGGAAAGATTTTTCCTGATACTATTGCCGCGTTTGACGGTATGCGGATTAAAATTTAAATTAGAGTAGTTAATGGAAAGGAGCAGGGATGAAAGAAATATCGAGAAGTTTTCTTATAATCTTAATATTATCAGGGCTATGTTTACTTATTTCTCAAAATGCTTGCCCGGCTTTGGCTCTGGATAAGGATAAAATTATTGAGCAGATAAGCGCGGGATATGAAAAGATGAATACTTTTTCAGCTTCATTTATTCAGGAAAGTAATTTTCAAAGCAAAAAAACTCAAGGCAAAGGAATGATCAGCTATGAGCGGCCTTATGGCTTAAGAGTAGAGGTCGTGGTTGATGCGGCAGATAACGGGTTAAAAAATCTTTCTCTTTTCGACGGCCAGATTTTTTGGCAGGAGCAGAGAAAAACAACAGGAGAGGTTTTAAGGGTTATAAAATCCGTTTTAGATCTTTCAGAAGCTTACAGCCAGCAGATAATAAGGCAGTTTGACATTGGTTTTCAGTTTGAAGGCATCAAGAAACAGTATGAAGCGGTTTCAGTCGCAAAGGAAAAGGAAGGGAAGACTAACGTATATGTATTGACAATGCGGCTAAAGCCTGAAGAAAATGAAAAAATGCAGAAAATGTTTAAATCTTTCGGGGTTGAAGACGTTTTGCAGATTTTACCGCAGCAAACGATATATTACTGGGACATAGATAAGAAATTTTGCAAAAAAGTAAAGATCCTAAACGCCAAAGAAGAAGTTATTTCTTCGGTTATTTATGACGACATAAAGGTAAACGAAGAATTAGATAAAAAACTTTTTAGTTATTCCCCTCCGGAAGGAGTTGAAGTTTTTGACGCAACGGAGATCTTGAAACGGGAGTTTAAAGAAAAAGAACTTGACGGAGCTGAAAACAAAATGGCTGGCCAGGATGCGCCGGCATTTAAACTTACCGACTTAAAAGGCACGGAATATGACTACGAAAAAATAAAGGGAAAGATTCTTGTGATTGATTTTTGGGCGCATTGGTGCCCTCCCTGCCAAAAGATGTGGATGTGCTAACAATAACGAACGAACAGGAAGAGTCGAAAAATATAGTGGAAGAGAACGGATATTCTTTTCCTGTGCTTATCGATGCGGATGGCAGTGTCAGCGGAAGTTTTGGCGTAAGCACTATTCCGCGTATTTTTGTGATTGACCAGCAGGGAAAAATAGCTGCTGTTTATATAGGGTTTCATGAAGATATCAAAGATATTCTGGCTAAGGATATTGCAAGGTTAAGAGGGGAATAGCGGTAACCAGTAACCAGTAACCAGTAACCAGAGAACGGAAGAAGGTATGCCTTTAAAAACAGGTTAGCGGTTATAGGTTAATGCAGAAGATAATAAGCCAAAACCGAAAAACTAAAACATGAGTTCCTTAAATTTGTTTAGAGGTTGATTCCAAAAGATGTGACGAAACGAGGCATAATGAATGAATTGAATGCAGCGCAAGAAGCGGCGCTAAAAGCAGGAATATTTATAAAAAGCCGGCTGGGAAAATTAAAGCAAATAAGGTATAAAGGCGCAATAAACATTGTTACGGATGTTGACGAAGGAGCTGAAGATTTAATAGTAAGGCACCTTCGAAAATATTTTCCCGGGTATGCTGTTCTTGCCGAAGAAAAAGAATATGAAAAACAGGGTGAGGCTAAATGGGTTATTGACCCTTTGGACGGGACGACAAATTTCGCGCGTGGATTCCCTTTTTTTGGTGTTTCAATTGCTTTGGAAAGAAATAACGAAATTGTGATGGGAGTTGTTTATGATCCGGTGCATGATGAGCTCTTTAAAGCGCAAAAAGGAATGGGCGCATTTCTGAATAAAAAAAGAATATCTGTTTCTAAAACAAAAAATTTGTCAAAAGCTTTTTTGGCAACAGGATTTGCCTATGATTTTAAGGATAAAGAAGAGAATAATATAAATAATTTTTCGAAATTTCTGATGGCTTCATTGGCTGTGCGCAGAGCCGGCGCTGCCAGCCTTGACCTTTGCTATGTTGCCTGCGGAAGGTTTGACGGATTTTGGGAGCTTGATTTAAAACCCTGGGATAAAGCGGCAGCAGGCCTTATTATAAGCGAAGCAGCAGGAAAAGTTACTGATTTTAAAGGCGGGCAATTTAACATATACTCCAGTCAAACTCTTGCCAGTAACGGGCTTATCCATAGGAATATGCTCAATATTCTCTGCCGTAACACAAAGTAGCATGCCTTTAACCGGTACAATGTATCTGTTTTTCTCCTGCGTAAAATTTTATCTATATGCAAAATAACTGGTTATGAATTTATAAATAATGCCATCCTTTGTTGAAAAGCTCCGGATAGTATGGTATACTTTATAACATTTTTTCAGAATACTTTAAAAATTTATTAGTTGTGTTAGGTGAGGACCAAAATATCCCAAAATGTGGGATTATCCCAAAATTTGCAGTAGGAATCATTTTGAGACGAAAGCTATCTGCACGAAAAAGTGCGGGCAAATTTTGCTATTGCCTGTCTGCCAGCCAGGCAGGCAAAATTTGGGATTATTCACCGCTTTAAGCGAATATAAAGATATGCGGGTTAAAGGCCATGAAATTATGAGAATTTTTTTAAAGTTCACTGCGGTTATTTTAATTGGAATATTTTCCCTGCCGGATTGCGCTTTATCTGTGAACGCGGGCAACCGCGCTGATTTTTTCGAAAAATCACCAAAAGTTATGTTATCTGCGCGTATTTGCCTTGATTCGTTTCCAGTACGGCAAGCCTTTGATTTAACTGCAGGACAAATAAGCGGAACGCAGATGTTAGAGCAGGGTAAAAGGCTGCGTAATAGTTTATCAGGACAAGGCTTGCGGGCTTATTGGAAAAAATGCCAGGCTTCTTTTTATCTTTTTCTCTTGAGCAAACTGGATAATCCATATATACGAAGGATAATCTGCCGGCGGCTGATTAAACTAAACAGTGATTATGCTTTCAGGTATCTGCGCAGGCATGCTTTAACTGCTCAAGTAAGGATAAATGAGAGCAATAAGCCAAATTTACGCATGCAGATGGCTTTGATTGAATTGACAAGATTGAATAAACAGCTTGCCGGATATCTAGGAGTTAAGAAAAAATTGTTTGCACAGGTTAAGAGTGAAGATACCAGGCTTAGAAATAGGGCTTTTGCTTTGCTGGAATATTTTGATATTACAAGCGATGAAGGCTTGGATAATATAGTCGAATGGATAAAGAGCAAAGAGTATGTTTTTCTTCTTAAAGCGGCGCAGCAGATCAACCGCTTTGGAAAACGGCGGCTGGAGAAACTGAAAAATAAAGGCGCAGTTAAACTATTTGTAGCTGCTACAGAGGAATCGTTTTTAATTGAATCCGGATTTATTGATATTGTGCAGGCGCTTAAAAACCTGGGAGCAAAGGAAGATGGCCTGATTCAAGTATATATAAACTGTTTTAAAAATCCCCAGAATGGAGTTTTTGCGAGAAAAAAGGCAGCGGAATTGTTGGGAGAAGTTAAGGATAACCGAAGAAAAGCAGTGAGGTTTTTGCTTAATCATGGGCTTACAGAAGGAAACCCCATGGTTCGCTGCGCGGTAATAAAGACATTGGGGAATTTGGGTAAAACCAAGGCAATAAAAGCATTGGAACAGCTGTTAAAAGATACTTTAGCCGCGGATAATCAGGATATGTACCAGGAGGCGCTTATAATTGAAGAAGCGATAGAAAAGCTCAAATCCCCGGTTATTTTGGGCATGTATGATCCGATAACAAGAAAGCATGTGTCAAACGCGTATGAGCTTGCGAAAATTTTAGCGGTAATATATAAGTTAAACCCCGAAGAGTCAAGGCTGTTAAAAGGAGCGGTTCTAAAGCACGATCTTGGGAAAAGCCGGAAGGGATATTACGATGTAGTAGTTATTCCGAAGAAATTAACTCCCGGAGATGATATGCTGGAAAAATTCCGGATAGAGCATTCATTTATCTCGGATAATTTGCTGGAAGAATACCAGATAGAAACATCAATAAAAGAGCATTTACTTGTGCGTAACCACCATCGGCCGGATATTCTCGGCAATGATCCGGATTATACAGCGCTGCCGGAGGATGAGCAGATGCAGGTCAGGAAGATTTTGGAAATGTTGATGGTCATAGATAGCATTTGCGGGTATACGGAAACGTTTCGTCCTCCAAATTGGTTTGATAATATATCTTTTAATGCGGATAATTTTGCGGAAATTTTTAAATCCAGGTATGAAAAATTGGGGTATGAATTTATTTTAAATATCAAAGAGATGATTTTAAGTTTGGATTCTAATGCCAAGGCGCAGGAGATTATCGAAGCCAATAGCAGGCATGATCCTTTTCTTATTGCCTATGCGATGAATAGTTGGATAAATCAGAGGGATTATTATTTGGAATTGCTTAAGGAAAGGGTAGCTGATTTAAAAGAAACGGATATTAATGTTGTAAGAAGATTTTTAACAGCCTTGTCAGGCCCGGTTTTAGATAAGGCATTAAACGGCAAGAAGAAAAGGGCAAGGGAGATATTTTGTGTGCTTATAGACGGTTTATTGGAAAACAAAGCTATAAGTCATGAAACTGCTAAACATATCAGGAAACTTGTAAGGAAATACCCGGATTGTTTATTTTGCAAAATTGCGGAAGAATATTCCCTGGAAAAAGGGTATGCTTTGACCTGGCAAGGCTGGAGGAAAATGCTTTTCCTGAATCTGCAGCAAAAGGCTGCTGCGCGTTATGCTGTCCAAAGCAAAGATAAATCAGAACAGGATGAAGAATCAGCGTCAACAGAGCTCATAAAAAACAATAAGCTAAATATCTTAAGATTAAAAGAAATTTTTTCTAAAATAAAAAGTTCTGCAAACCGCAGGCTGGCACATGATGGCTATTCAGCGCGTATTGCCGATGTGGAAATATTCGGTTCGGCATTATATTTAAATCACAACGGATGGGTGGATTTATCGCTTATCTCTAATGTAGATATAAATATAATCTTGCGAAAAGACGGCGCAGGTGTTTTATACTCAAAAACAGAGAATAGTTACCGGGAATTGATAATTAAAATGTTCCGGAAAGAATTTTTGAAATATACAGATCAGGGAGTTAATAGCGTGCATGAATCAGCTGACGGAAAAAAGGTAATAATCAATTTTATTCGAGGGTCTTTAAAGGTGCAATTGTTCAGCTATAAGCCGGGCTATGGCATGGATGAGGAATATTTAATAAGCCTGCTTCATGAGTTATTGGTAACTGATGAACGCGCGTATGAAAATGATAAGGCATACTTTCAGAAAAAATCAATCATATTCTTAAGATTGGCTGGATATCCCAAATGGCAGGAATACTGCGAAAAAATTATAAACAACGAATTTAACGTTACTGATTTTGAAATAATTAAGGCAATCCTTACTCATATACAGCGGGAAATGATACAAAAAGGAAATTTTATTATGACCAGCGAAAATATCACGGGGACATTTTATTTGAGGGATAAAAGAACTGTTAGTGCTGATTCCGCTGAAAAAGGACAGATAGCGCCAAAAAAATTATTTGTTAATGAACTCATCTCGCAGGCGATATGAATTATAAGTAACCAGTAACCAGTAACCAGTAACCAGTCCCCTCGAAAAATTACCTTTGGGTAAATTTTCGAGTTGGAGTCCCCGTAGGGGAAACCAGTAACCAGTCCCCTCGAAAAA
>JACQZH010000010.1:0-16541 GCA_016213925.1 Candidatus Omnitrophota bacterium
CCAAAAACGGAGATTATTTCGCTCGTGTAAAAGAGCGGAGTATTTTTTTTGAAGGAGGAATATTTTTTAAGCAATGATAGAAGAGGGAAAGATGGAAGATATTATAACGGCAATGGATGTAGTAAGGAAATTTAATATTTCTTATCAGACTTTGAATCACTATACAAATTTCGGACTGCTTAATGCGATCAGAAAGAGAGGCTCGGGAAATAAACGTTTCTACCGGGAGTCAGAGGTATCACAGAACCTGAATAAGATTGATGAATTAAAGGGAAAAGGGTATCCTTTGAAAATAATAGCTAAAATGCTGGACAACAGTTAAAAATCTAAAATTATTGTTTCAAGGAAGAGGCTTTAAAAATGGATTTTAGAGGAAGATTTCATATTTGGATAAGTTTTAAAAGCTATGCTTATAAACAAAGGCGTAGCTTTTTTTTATTTTTTTACTGAACGATTAATCGTCGAGGTGCTTATGAGCTATTATAAAGTATTGGGATTTGAACGCGAACCTTTTTCTACCAGTCCTGACCCTAAGTTTTTCTACGAGTCGCATGAGCATGAAGTGGCCTTGACCAATCTTATGATTGAATTGAGGCTCAAAAGGGGATTATCGGTTATTTTAGGTGATGTGGGTACGGGAAAAACAACGCTAAGCAGAAAGCTGTACCAGTTAATCGGGGCGCAAGAAGGATTTCTTTCGCATATAATGCTTGACCCGGTTTACAGCAATGAAGAAACATTCTTGACATCATTGACAAGAAATTTTGAAGTAGAACCAGGCAATTCCGGAGTTAAGCTGCTTGATTTAAAAGAAGCTTTAGAGCGGTTTTTGTTTCAAAAAGGGGTCGAAAATAATAAAACTATAGTTTTAATTATCGATGAGGCTCAGAAATTAAATGAGATGACATTGGAATGTTTAAGGGTTTTGCTTAATTACGAAACTAATGAATTTAAATTGCTTCAATTGGTGCTGCTTGGGCAGATGGAATTACATTCCAAGATTATGAATATTCCCAATTTTATTGACAGAATAAGTTTTAAATATACGCTTAATCCGTTGGATGAAAATGAAATGCGCCAGATGATTGAATTTAGGATTCAACAGGCCGGTTATAAATCAAACATGCATATATTTTTGGATGAGGCAATAAGGCAGATTTATCAGCATACCCGGGGATACCCGCGCCGGGTAAATATGTTATGCCATAAGGCGCTGAAAAAGCTGGTGATGAAAAATAAATTTGTTATAGACGAAGGATTGATCAAAGAAATTATTGACGAAGATATTAAACAGGGGCTGCAATGGGTAAGGCAGCCTTCAGTAGTGGCTTAAACAGATGGCAAAAAAAGAAGTTTCTCCGGAAAAACGTTTGCTGGAAATTATCGAAAAACAAGGTGCTGATGGGACGGCTTGTTCACCTTTATCAGAAGGCGGGAAATATTTTTCGCCTACAGCATTAAGAGCAAGGGTTGCTTTTTTTAAAGATAAATTCAAGAGGGCTAATTGGAAAAAACTTAAGCTTTCCGTGAATCTGGAAACAGTAAATATTTTGCTGCAGCTGCTTATAATTACAGCGGTTATAAGCCTTGGAATAAGCATAAAAATAGAATCAGAAGCATTGGGAAAGGGCAAAAATCTGGTTGTTACAGCTGCACAAACGGAAGTTGAAGCAAATGCGGTTGCGGATATCGCATCGCTGTTGAAATCTAAGGACTACTATATTAATAAAGTAGCAGAGCGTAATTTATTTAGCATCAAGGAAGAGGAAAAAGAGGCAGAGGCGGTAGATTTTAAAAAAGAGGAAAAGGAACAGGAAAACGCGGCGTTAGTGAAGCTTAAAGAGATAACAAAAGATCTTAAACTTGTTGGCATTTCTTGGTCAGAAGACCCTGATGCGATCATAGAAGATCTTTTTTTGAAAAAAACATATTTTGTTAAAAAAGGATTTAAGATTGAGGGGATTATCGTCAGGGATATTCAAAGAGATAAGGTTATCCTGCGTTATGAAGGGGAAGAGGTGGAATTAAGGTGAAAATAGCTGTGCTTTTGATTATATTTATTGCCATAAGCATTCTTATAAGCATGTGTTTATATGCTGAAGAAATCGGCCAGTCGATTATAAGTTCCCAGATTCAGCCGAAGATCAATCCTCTGGCTGAAGGGTTAACCGGGACTATTTCTTTGGATTTACGCCGCATAGATATTCATGATGCCTTAAAATATTTTTCCCTAAAAAGCGGTTTAAATATAGTGACTACGAAAGCAGTTGACGGCCGGGTGAGCCTTGTGGTTGAGGATGTTCCGGTTAAAGATGTTTTTGATATTATGCTGCGTTCAAACGGGCTGGCATACGATAAAGTTGGAGATATTTATAATGTAATGACGCAGGAAGAATACGTGACTCTTTATGGGCAGAGATTTGCCGATGTGCGCGAAGTTAAGATATTCCGCCTTGATTATGCTGTTCCGGAACATGTATTCAATGTTCTAGATGCTTTCAAAAGCGATGTAGGCCGTATTTTGGTTAATCCGGATACGGGCAGCGTATTATGCATGGATTCTCCGGATAAAATAAGTCAGATGGAGCAGATGATAAAAGAGTTTGAAAAAGAAGATATAACTAAAGTTTTTACGTTAAATTATGCTAAGGCTAAGGTTGTCGAGGAACAGTTAATGAGCCGTTTAGATGGTAAAAAAGTCGGTTCAATTAAGGCGGATGAACGCGCTAACCAGGTAATTGTTCAGGCTTTCGCGCATCGCATGAAAGAAGTGGAGAAATTGATTGAAGCGTTGGACAAAAAAACAAAGGAAGTGCTTATTGATACTAAGATAGTAAAGATTAAACTTGTTGATGGTACGCAAACAGGTGTAGAGTGGGAAGGCCTTTTTAATGTTTCCGAAAAAAGCGGCCTTGCTTATGTGGGTTCTTATCCTTTCAGTTCGGTTTCCGGGTCTACTGATGAATGGGTTTCACGCCAGCAAGCATATGATAATGCCGGTTATGTCGGTTCATATCCTTTTAGCGGAACAACAACAAATTTTTCCGCGAGCAGCGCGATTATGGGCCTTAATAAATTGCATTTAGGTATTATCGGGCACAATGATTTTGATGTTTTATTGACATATTTGAAGACTGAAAATAAAGCTAAAATTCTTTCTAATCCTAAAATAGCGGTGACTGATAACCAGGAAGCCAGGATTCACGTTGGAGAACGCCAGGCTTATGTTACTACGACTACTACTTCCGGGCAGTCAACAAGTACTGTCGCTGAACAGGTCAGTTTTATAGATGTCGGTATTCAGATGGATGTTATTCCAACCATAAACGAAGATGGTTTTGTGAATTTGAAACTTAAAGCAGAAGTCAGTAGCGTGGTAAATGTTTTGATTACTCCGACAGAAAACAAGATTCCGATTGTAGATACTTCTTTAGCGGAAACTGCAGTATTGGTAAAAGACGGGGCAACGGTTGTTATCGGCGGTTTGCGTAAAGAGGAAAATACGGAGCAGTCAAGCCGTGTGCCGATTTTTAGCAAGATTCCGCTCTTAGGAAAATTATTTCAAAAATCGCATGGTAGCAAGGATGTGACTGAACTTTTGATTATGATTACTCCGACGATTATTAGCGGGGAAGCGCTTGTTATGGAAGAAGGCAAAGAGATTGGAGAAGCGAATATAAAACCGATTCAAAAATATGATGAACTTGAAAGAATCAAGAAAGAGCAGCAAACATATATGCCGCCTGCTCCGGAAGAAGCATTCGGAGGGATGCAGTTAAAGGGATTTAGAGTGTACAATAAACCGTAAAAAGCGAAGGTGATATGAAAAATAAATATTTATTGGGTAAAGTCAAAAAGGGGAATGTTTTGTTATGGGTGGGGTTACTATTTTGTGTTTGTGGAACTATCAGAGCCGAACAAGCACAAGGCACGAACACGATGCTTTTTGAGCGGG
Organism: Candidatus Omnitrophota bacterium; assembly: GCA_016213925.1. Lineage (GTDB taxonomy): Bacteria > Omnitrophota > Gorgyraeia > B26-G9 > B26-G9 > JACQZH01. Next base: position 3,956 of record JACQZH010000010.1, read on the forward strand.
AAAGCGACTCTATAAGTTCTCAGTCCGGTGAAAGCGAAGAGTTTAAGACAAAATACTATATTATATCGAAACAGCTGGATCAGAAAGAGCAATTAGTCATAAAAAAAGAAGAAGAGATTACTTTATTAAAAAAACAGCTTAAGGATATCCAGATGCGTTTATTGCAGATGCAAGACGCAATTGAGCTGTTAAAGAAAGAAAACGGTGCTTTGAGTATCCAGGTTAAGGCCGCAGCTGAAAATCTGCGGGATAAGGAACAAGAATATACGAAAGCTTTGCGTATAAGCGAAGAACAGATTAAGTTATTGAAAAAAGAGCTTGATTCTTTCCGTGCGAAAATGTCTCAACCATCAAAAGAGATAGAATTACTGCAAAAAGAGAAAGACGGACTTCAGATAAAAATGCAATCTTTGCAGGAACGGATGAATGAGAAGGAAACAAAATATGCGCAGGATCTTGATTTGGAGAAGCAGCAGGTCGCGGCATTAAACAAGCAGTTGGAAGAAGTGAAAAAAATCTCTAAAGAGACGCCGAAAGAAGTGGATAGTTTGAATAACGATAATTCGCGTTTAGTTAAAGAGGTTGAGCAGGTCAAGGAACAGTTAAGAGAAAATGATAAAAAGTATGCAAAAGATATTGACGCAAAAAAAGAAGAAATAGCTGCCTTAGAGAAAAAGGTTAACGCTAGAGAGCAGGAATTATCTGAACTAAGAAAAAAGATGGAAACGGCAGCGGCGTCAATAAAAGCAGATACTGCCGAAGTGAATAAATATGTGGATGCGGTAAAAAATAAGCTGGCTGAAAAAGATGAGAAATATAAAAATGATCTTGGCGAAAAAATAGAGCAGATAAATCAGATGCAGGAGCAGCTGGAAGAAACAAAACAGCAGTTATCCCGTAATTTAAAAGAAGTTGAGCAGATAAAATTGGAAAATGAACAGTTTAAGAATCAGGTTGAAAAAGCTAACAGCCTTTTAGACGATAAGAAAATAAACTATATGGAGGACCTTAGGATTCGTAACGGGCAACTGAAGGAAAAAGCGGAAGAAGCTGATTTAATTAAAAAAGAATTGAATAAAAGCCAAAATGAATTAGCTCAAATACAGCGCCAAATTGAGGTGCTTGATACGGAAAATATTGAATTGAAAAGCCGGGCGCAAACATTGCAGATGCAGTTTGATATAAAAGAGCAAAAATATGATAAAGGGCTTGAGCTAAAATCTGGGGAATTAAAAGAAAAAACAGCGCAGATTTTAGCTTTAAAGGAAAACTTGAGTAATACACAGCATCAGTTGACAGTGAAACAAGAAGAGGTGGACAGTTTTAAAAAGAATAACGCTGAATTGGATGAGCAAATAAATATTCTGCGCAAAGATATTCTTAAACAGGAATCTGAATATGAACGGCAACTTAAATCAAAAACGGAAGAATTAAAAGAAAAAATGGATAAGATAAATTCTTTGCGGATAAATCTGGCTTCAAAAATGGAATTGCTTATAAAGAAAGAAGAAGAAATATCCTTATTAAGTAAACAAGCGCAAAAAGCACAACAGTAGGTATGTTTATATAGATAAGGGGTGAAAGAGTATTATGAAAATTAATATTTGTCTGCTGCGGATTTTAATGTATTGTACGGTTATTGCGTTGCTTTTTTCCGGCGGGCTAGCTAAGGGGCAGGATGCGAATACAACAGTTAAAAATGAAAATGTATTTTTTGAAAGAGAAAGACAGAACGATTCTTTGAATGAGCAGTCCCAAAACAGCAAAGGGGAAAATATTATTTCCTTGAAGCAGGAACTCCTTCTTAAAGAGCAGGAGCTTTTCAGGTTACGGAAAAAAATCGAAGAGATGTCAGAATCAATCAGAGAAGATACTGCAGAGGTAAATAAATATATTGAGTTGGTTAATAAAAAACTTATTTTTAAGGAAGAAGAATCTGTAAAGGATAGTAAGCTAAAAGAAGAAGCTATAAATGCGTTAAAGCAGCAGTTTGCCGATTCACAAAAAGAGGTCGAAGCTTTAAAGAAAGAAAATGCGCAATTGCTTGAACGTGTGCAAATAGATCAAAATCGCATAGCGGAAAAAGAAGAGCTTGAAGAAAAATTGAAAGCTGATTATGAGCAGATTGAAAGTTTTAAAATAAAACTTGAAGAAACGCAAAAACAATTGCTGCAGTTTCCGAAAGAAACTGCGCAGCTTCAAAAATATAATGTTGAATTAAGCAAACAGATAGATGCGGCAAAAAAAGAGCTTGACATTAAAGATGCTAATTATCAAAGAGGCCTGGAAATAAAAGAAGAGGCGCTTAAAAAGAAAACAGAAGAGATGGCTATATTAGTTTCTGAAACAGACGAGGCAAAAAAACAATTATCTGAACTGCGAAAAGAAAACGAAAAGCTTTACAATGATAGTGCTGTTTTAGGCAAGAAATTGGAGGCGTTTATAACGGATTTTGAATCAAAGAAACTTGAGTATGAAAAAAATTCGAGGATAAAAGATGAACTAGATTCTAAAACACAGTTGCTTACAGCAAAAGAAGAAGAGATCGCAAGCCTAAACGAGCAGTTAAGACAGGCAAGGAAGACTTTAAATGAAGAGCCGAAAAAGATAGAAGAGCTTGAAAAAGAAAATATTGAATTGAGTAAGCAGATAGATGCTGCGGAAAACAAGTTTAGCCTTAAAGACGCTAAATACCAAAGAGACCTGGAAATAAAAGAAGAGGCGCTTAAAAAGAAAACAGAAGAGATGACTACGGCAGTTTTTGAAGCTGACAGGGCAAAACAACAACTGGCTAAAGCTCTAAAGGAAATTGAAAAATTTCAAGCTGATAATGCTATTTTAAGTAAAAAGTTAGAAAAAGTTATAACGGACTTTGAATCGGAAAAACTTGAATATGAAACAACCTGCATGATGAAAAATGGAGAAATAAAAAAAATAAAGGATGAACGGGATTCTCTAAAGAATAATTTTGATTCTAAAGTGCAGCTTCTTATAACAAAAGAAGAAGAAATTAGGTTATTGCAGCAGAAACTGGAAGAAGCGAATAAGGTTTGCCAAGAAGCGCCTAAGGAAATTGAAAATTTAAAGAAAGAGAACGCGCGTTTGGGCCAAGAGGCAGAGCTGTCCAAAAAGCAATTAAGCGAAAAAGAGGCGAAATACGCCGGTGAGCTTGATATCGGCAAGCAGCAGATCTCGGTATTAAACAAGCAGCTGGAAGAAGCGAATAAGGTTTGCCAAGAAGCGCCTAAGGAAATTGAAAATTTAAAGAAAGAGAACGCGTGTTTAGCCGAAGAAGCGGAGCAGGCAAAGGAGCAATTAAAGGAATCGGCTAAAGAGGTTGACATTTTAAAGAAAAATAATTTGCGTTTAAGCGGACAAAGCGATGTTTTAACGGTTGAATTTAAAGGGGAAAAAGAAAGACTGCTGCAACAAAATAAAGACAGCGAAGCGCAGTTGAAAGTATTGCAGGAAGAAATAAAATCATTTAAGAGGCAATGCAAAGATTGGGATAAAAAGGAAAAAGAATATTTTAGAAAAATCGAAAAACTCGATGATGCTCTGGCAAAGAAAGAAGGCCTGGAAAAATCTTTAGAAGGAAAATTTTCTAAAAAGGAACAGGAATTAAATAATAAATTCGAAGAGCTCAAAAACAGTTCCCGGAAACAGCTTGAAACTCTACAGCAGGATCAAAAGGCTCTGCAGGATGAATCGAAATTGCTGCAGAAAGAGAACAAAACGCTTGTATTGGAAAATGAACGGTTGGACTTGGAAAAATATTCTGATACGCAAGAGATAAAGAAGGCTAGGGAAGAATTAAACGATAAACAGCGGCAGTTGAACGATGCCCAGAAAGAATTAAAACAGCTGCAGGAATATTGCTCTTCTATGTTTGGGAAAGAAGAGACGGAATTCCGGGTGCAGGTGCAAAAAGCAGAAGAAAAAGCGGAAGATCTTGCAAAGAAAAATGAACAGTATAAAACAGACTTGGAACGGCTGCGGTTGCAGCACGAGATGATCTTGAACTCGGCAGGGGAAGGAGTGTTCGGGTTGGATGTCCAGGGGAACGTCACATTTATCAACCCCGCGGCGTTGACCTTGAGCGGATTTGAGAAAAATGATCTATTTGGCCAGAACATTCACAGAATCATGCATTACCAGAGGGCGGACGGCACTGCATACCTTAATATAATGCTTCAAAAAGCTTATGATGAATTGACCGAGCTTAAAGAAAAAAATAAAGTTATTAACGAGGATAACCTTAATCTGCTTTCCAAGGTTTCTGAAATAAAAAAAGAGATTATTAATAAGGACGAAAATATTAAAGAGATGCAAAAATTGGTTGAACAAAAAGAGCAGGAATACGTTAATAAACTTGAAAACAGCAAGGGCGAGTTAAATCTGCAATTAAAGGAATTTCGCGAGCTTGCTGAAGAGTTAAAAAAGAAAAATATGCTTATTGATAAGGATAAACAGCTGTATATCGATCAAGTTAACAGCTATAAAGAAAAAATTGACGCGCTCAAAAAAGAACAAAAGGACTTTAAAAGCGATAGAAGTAATCTTGCTAATGACCTTAAGCGGTTACTAAAAGAGCAGAGAGATTGGCTGTCAAAAGATGCCCAGCAGATTAAATTGCTTTCGGAATATTCGGATAAAATAGATACGCTGAAAACAGATATTCAAAAATTGCAAAATGAGAATAAAGGCCTTAGTTTGGCTATAAAAACTATGCCGGATAAACTAAGGCAATTGGAATATGACTTAGATAGTACAAGGATGGAAAATGCCTCGTTGCATTATAATTTGGGTGTTTTTCATACTCAACGCCAGGAATATGTCCAGGCAATAGATGAATTTAATAAAACACTTCAATTAAACGAAAATGACGCAACCGCGCATTACAACCTGGGTATCATATATTCTAGATATGTTCTTGATGAGGCAAAAGCCATATCGCATTTTAAGCATTATTTAGCGCTTTCGCCGAACGATAAAGATGCGCAGAAAGCAAAGGAATATATTCTTATTTGGGGGGCCAAAGAGAATAAACAATAGTCATGAATATAAAATTTTTAAAGATGTTTTTGACTATTTTAACTTTAGCGGTTACAATGATATATGTTAAAATAGTATTTTGCGCTTCAAATGAATATGCGTCTTTGGCTTCTCCAGGGGAAGTGATGCTTCCGGATGTTTCTGTTGTTGACGGGCGGATCACGCTGGACCTAAGGGATATAGAGATAAAAGATGCGTTAAAATTCCTGGCGACAAAAGCTGACCTGAATATTATTCCGACTAGTGAAGTGGCAGGGCGGGTCACTTTGATGGTTAAAGATGCGCCTATAGATGATATTTTTGAAATAGTAATTCGTTCCAATGCATTAGCTTATGAGAAGATTGGGTCTATTTATAACGTAATGACGGAAAAGGAATATAAAGCCAGATACGGAAGGAATTTTGATGATATTAGAAAAGTTAAGGTTTTTCGTTTAAAATATGTTGTGCCGGATCAAGCGTATAATATTGCCAATTCAATGAAAACCGCAATAGGAAAAGTGTTGGTTGAGCCGGAATCCGGGACTTTAATGGTGCTGGATACACCGGAAGCGGTAGGTGAAATAGAAAATATGCTGCAATCTTTAGAGAAGAAAAGCAATATTTCTATTTTTACTCTTAAATATGCAAAAGCGGAAGAAGTTGCTAAACAGCTAAAAACACAGCTGGATTTGAAAAATGTCGGTTCGGTTAAAGCGGATGATAGAACTAACCAGGTTATTGTGCAGACTTTACCGGAACGCATGGCTGATATTGAGAAAATAATCCAAAAATTGGATCAAAAAACAAAAGAAGTTTTGATTGACGCGCGGATTATTCAAGTTAAGCTTACTGATCATTTGAGTGAGGGAGTCCAGTGGGAAGGGCTTTTTCAGTTGTCGAAAAAATATGGGACAACATATCTGGGCTCATATCCGTTAAGTTCTGTGGCATCAGAGACTGATGATTGGCGGTCCCGCAGGCAGGTTATTAGCGATACCGGGTATGTAGGTTCATATCCGTTTAGCGGAACTACTTCTGACTTATCCGCAGGCACGAAAAAAACAGCTTCAGAAGAAATGCATCTGGGGGTTGTCGGGAAGAATGATTTTGATGTTTTGATTAATTACTTAAAAACTCTGGGAGATGTTAAGATTTTATCGAATCCGAAGCTTGCTGTGATTAATAATCAGGAGGCGCGTATTCACGTTGGAGAAAGGCAGGCGTATATAACAACTTCAACTACTGCCGGACAGACAACAACTACGGTGGCTGAGAACGTGACTTTCTTGGATGTGGGGTTGCAGCTGGCGATTACTCCGACAATTAATGATGAAGGCTATGTTACTTTGAATATAAAACCGGAATTAAGCAGTGTAATCGGCAGCCTTATTACCGCGGCGAATAATGCCATTCCGATAGTGGATACTTCTACGGCACAGACGACGGTAATGGTAAAAGACGGTTCAACGATTGCGGTTGCCGGATTGCGCAGGGAAGAACATTCTATTAGCGCGGAACGGTTTCCGGTATTGAGTAAGATCCCGGTATTTGGAATGCTTTTTAAATCCGGAACAGATTTGTCTTCCCGTACGGAATTGCTGATTATGTTAACGCCGCATATTATTGAAGGAGATGAATTAACGACCGGCGATATCAGGGAGTTTGGAGGTAAACCGGATGAAGAATTTCAGGAATATAAGCCGATCACTTATGAATCTGATTTGGCAGAACATGAATCAAGAATAAAAACCTTCGAGAAATCCTATCAGGAGTATCCGGAGGTTAAAGCAGAGGAAGAATATTATCCAAATATAAAACCGATAAAGGACGAGTAGAATGAAAAAAAGGTTTTTAGTTTATACAGCGGTATTAATATTAATGATCGCGTTCAATGCTTTTGGCCAAACGGAGGCTAATTATGAAGGCATTGGCGCTGATTACGAGAAGCTTAAGGCGGAATTCGAGTCGTTACGCCGCGACCGTGATAACCTTAATATCCAATTAAAAGCGCTGGTAAAATATAAGAATGAGATAGTAGAAATCCGCAAAGATAAAGAAGCAATCGAACTTGAGCGTAAACAATGGCAGCTGGAAAAACAGACACTTGAGAATCAGAACAAAAACTTGCTGTATCAGAAGGATTTGCTTATAGATAAGATCGGGACGCTAGAAGCGCAGCAGTTTAAGCTTGAGCAGGAACGTGATGAGATAAATAAACTGCTTTCAAAGGCAAAAGCCGGGCATATAATAATCGATGATCTAAGAAAACAGATTAAGGATAAGGAAAAGGAAGTTGTTGTTTCTGAAAAAAAGGCTGAATTGCTGGATGCAAAAGCTAAATCCGCGGAAAATAAATTGGCGGAAGAAGAAGCAAAGTCGGAAATATTGAGAGAGCAGATAAAAGAAATTAAATCTAAATATAAAGACGCATTGGCGCAAAACAAGACTTTGGAAAAGAAGATAGAACAACAGCCTAAAGAGTACGCGGAAATAGCGCGCGAAAATAAAATATTGCTTAAGCGCACGGCGCTTATGCATTATAATTTAGGCGTTTTTTATACTAAAAACAAGGAATATAACAGGGCGGTATCAGAATTTGAAAAAGCGATTGAAATAAACCCGGAAGATGCGCAGGCTTATTTTAATCTGGGCTATATTTACGCGGAATATTTTGTTGACCGTCCAAAAGCGATTGATAATTTTCAAAAATATCTGCAACTAGCAAAAAAGGAGGATGAAGATATTGAATGGGTGAAAAAGTATATACTTACCTGGCAGACATGGGAAGGTAAAAAACCGGCAAAATAATTAATGATTAGGAAAGTTAAGTTTCGATTGAGCGGCAATGGGGTTACTGTACGGGATAAACTTAAGTGACTGACTTGACATTGCCGAAAACGCTTTGTGAGTCAGAACTCATTTGTAAAAGGAGGGAAAAATGAAGAAGATATTGATTTTAATTGTGATTTGCGGATTTGTTTTTTGCAGCCAGGAAAGTTATGCTTTTTTCGGGAAGAAGAAAAAAAATGCTGAACCCAAGCCTGCGGAAAAGAAAGAGCAGGTTATTGAAGAAGTAAAACAGCAGCTACAGCCAAAAATAGAAGTAAAAACAGAGCAAAAGACTGAAACGGTGAATGCTGCTTCTACTCCGGTTGAAAAACCAGTTACTGTGAGCCCTGAACAAATGGAGGAAATGACAAAAAAAAGAGAAGCGATGCGCAAGAAGGTAGAAGAAAAGCGTCAGCAGATAAATAATACGTCCTGGACAGCAGAGGTCTCTAAAATGGGAGCGCAGGAGAAAAGCAAAAAAGACGCGTTCTTGTTTAAAAATAATAAATTCAGCTCGGATAAATTTTCAAAAGACGGGTTTAATCCTTCTAATTATACTGTCACCGTTAAAGAAGATAACATAACCGTTTGGGAGACGATGCAGAGGACGGAAGAAGGAATGATTGTTTTTTGGCGGGGCGAGGTAGCGGAAGATTTTCTATCTATGCGGGGTGTTTTCAGCAAACAGTCTTCGGAAGGGGCGTCGGAAGATTATTCCTTTGTTTGCGAAAGAAAAGGCGAATTGTAATTATCCCGAAATTTGTCCGCCGTCAGGCGGGCAAAATCAGGGATTATTTCAGCGGCAGGAAAGATAAACGGATATTTATATAATGCTAAAAATATCGGATATTCTTAAGAAAGCAAAAGAGAAACAGAAAAAAAGATCGGAAAAAAAAGATCTTCAAGACGCAGACGATTTTCTGTTGAAAAAGCGAAAGCTAAAAACAACAAGTCCTGTTGAAGCCAGGATAACAGATGAACAAAAGGCGCAGGCTTTGCAGCCAAAAACTAACCCGACAACAGGGGATAAAGATAACAAAGTTGATGGGGAGTATGTTCAGGCCGTAGAATTGGTGAAAGAGTTAACGGCAGTAAATATCTCTGATGAAGGAAATCTGATTAAGGAAGCGGAAAAAACTATTGAAAAATTCAACAGGATTTTTTGCGAGGATGAAACACTTTTATTGCATCATGTTTTCGCGGATTATTCAACCAAGGAAGGGCATTTTTATCAACATTCGGTAAACGTATGCCTCTTGGCTTTATTTTTAGGCATGAGGATGAACTATCAGTACGCTCAGCTGAGAATAATCGGAATAGCGGCATTGCTGCATGATATCGGTTTGTTAAAATACGAAAGCATTGTAAATCAGCCGAGAAAACTTAGTGAGAGCGAATATGCTGAAATAAAAAAACATCCGATAACAAGCAAAGAGTTTCTTAAGAGATTTGCTCAATTTCTGGATTTGGAAATTTTTGATATAATTCTTCAGGAACATGAGCGTATAGACGGATCGGGCTATCCTTTTGGCCTAAAAAAACAAGATATATCCGAGCCGGCGCAGCTTATCGGTGTTTGCGATACGTATGAGGCGATAATTCACGCCCGTCCTCATCGCAGCCGTTTGAGCAGCATAGATGTTATCAGAGAGCTTTTGAAGAATAAACATTCTTTTGAACATAAATTTTTAAAGGTGCTGATTGATAATATCGGTATTTTTACGGTAGACACAATGGTAAAACTTAATACGAGAGAACTGGGCATTGTTATAAAACAAAACCAAAAAAAACCGTTAAGGCCGATAATCGATATAACGCATAATGCCCAGCATGAAAAATTGAACGAATGCAGACGAGTGGATTTGTCAAATAATTTTTCCCTATACATACAGGACAGTTATATTGAGTTAAGATTAAAAGATTAAAATCATGCAAAAAACAATAAAAATTTTTATCATCAGCGGGATCATATTACTTGTATTAGCCGCTTTATATCTGTTTTTACAGTCAATGCTGGCAAAAAATCAGGTAAATACTCTTAAAACTGAAAATATTGTTTTAACGGAAGAAAAAATCAGGCTGCGGGAGCAGCTTGAAAATGAGCTGGCGGTGAAAAAAGATATCGAAAATAGAATAATTAAATTGCACAGGGAAATATCCGGGCTTGAAGAGGCTAAAAATCTAAAGAATCTTTATAACAACAATGTCGAAAAACTCAATACGCTTAATGCGACCTACAGTGATATTGAAAAAGAAAATATATCTTTAAAACAATCGAACGTGGCATTAACGAACCGGATAAAGGCTTTGACCGAAGAATTTAACAGCACTATAAATACTCTTCAAACAGTTAAACGGGAGCTTGGCGAGGCAAAAAGCGATAAAACGATTCTCTCTTATACGCGTAAGATCCAAAAAACGGAAGAACTGCTTTTATCGCGCGAAAAAGAAATGAATATGTTAAAACAACAAATTAATGATTTGCAAAAAGATAATGTAAATTTTTCAAAAGAAAAGAGTTTGTTGGGAAAAAAGATAACGAAGCTGGAAGGTGAAAGAAAAGATTTTGAGGTAGTAGTAGAAGATATAAAACGAAAGCTTGATGATAAAAACCGCGTTGGTGAGCAGTTAAGCGTAAAACTAAAGGAAATGCGCACGGTACTTCAGGATAGCGAATCGCAGAGGAACCAGCTGCGCGGCGATGTTGACAAATTGCGTGAAGAAATAGCTTCATTGGAGAAAAAGCTTGATTCGCGTAATGATAAGATTGCTTCTCTTGAAGATGAGTTGCGTAAATTTAAGGATTCTCCAGGGAGAGTAAACGAACTTGAACAGGAAAAAGCGCGGATACAGGAACAGTTGAATCAGGCCAAAGATGAGCTGGATAAACGTAAAACAACCGTAGCGTCTCTGGAAGATAAAAGCAACAGAATGAGCAGCAGTGAAGTTAGCACCTCTGAAGACAGAACGCAATTGCAGGATAAACTTAACCAGGCATATGCGCTTTACGATACTGCAAAAGCGCAGGTAGTTAAATTCTCGGAACTTTTGATGAGCAAAGAAGTGGATCTGGAGGCATCAAAGCAAAAGATAAAAGCGTTAGAAGATGAATTGAAGGCTTTAAGAGAGCTTCCGTCTGACGGTAAGACAGCTTCATATTCAAGTGATTATGTTTTTCTGCAAAATAGGATAAAAACGCTTAATGAGATGCTGGCGGATAAAGAGATTCAGCTGCAGAAAAAAGATGAGGAGTTATTAGCGTTGAAAACAGCTAAGATGAGCCTGGATGAACAAATAAAACAACAGGAAAAGAAATATGGGGATACTACTGTTCTATATGATGATTTTAAAAAACAAATGCAGCAGACATCGGAGCTTTTATCGCGCCGTGACAACGAACTGCTTGAAAAAAGCAGGGAAATCTCAACTTTAAAAAGTGAAATAGTATTAATGCAGGCGGAATATAAAATTAAAGAGCAGGAACTGCGTGATTTGCAGGAGCGTTACCGCAGGACGATGGAGGATTTAAGCCGTACAGCGCAGTTAAATATGAGTTTGCAGGAAAAGATTATAATAAGCCCCGACGATAATACAACCGGTTTATCGGAAGATAAAGAAAAAGCGGAAAAACTTAAAAAAGAAATCGAACAATTAATGGGAAAATGAAGCATTTGCCAGGAGGAAAGATGTTTAGTACCGGGATGAAGAAAAAATACGCTATTTTTTTAGGGATAACTATATTTTTGGTATTTAATTTTTGTTTTTTTATTCAAGGCTACGCTGGAGAATATGAGGATTTGTTTCAGAAGGGGCAGCAGCTTATGTCCGAAGGTAAATATAAAGAGGCAAAAAGTGAATTTGAAAAAGCCAGGGCTTTTTTGCGTGAAAATGAAGGCGCTTTAGAAGACATTGCTTTTTTTGATATAGCGAAAGAACAGTTACAGAAAAAAATAGAAATACTGGCGCAAGAAAGAACCGAAAAACTTAATAAAGAAAATGAAACTATTTCTAAAGTGAATAAAGCGCTGGAAAAAGAGCTTAAAGATTTAAAGAAGAACAATGAAAAATTAGAAAAAAACATAACAGCGCTTAATAAAAAGATTCAGGAGAAAATTACTCCAAAAAACGAAGCCGGTAAAAAGGTGATCCAACTGGAATCGCTGCTTATTAATAAAGATAATAAAGTTAAAGATACGCAAGCTCAATTAGATCAGATAAGGGAAGAAAAAAATAGCTTATCTGAAGAACTTGCGATGGTTAAAGAAGAGTTAGTCGAGTTATACCAGAAAAAAAGCGGCGATGCGAATAAAAGTGTTATAGAAAAAAAAGTGACAAAGATGAAAAGTATTTTCGGGGGCAAAAAAGAAACAGAGGAATTGCGGCCTCCGATATACATGACGATTAAGGAGAAATTAGAAGACTATAAAAAAGTTAAAGAAGAGAACAACGTTTTGCTTGGAAAAATCGTAGAAATAGAAAAACAAATAACGTCTTTGTCCCAGCAAAAGGAAGCTTTGGCTAAAGGGATAGAGTCTTTAGATATTGGAATCCTCGGTAAAGAAAAAGAAATTAGGCGAGTTGTGCAGGATAATGTACTGCTTGAAAAAATTAAAGAGGCCTTAGAAAATCAGAATAAGATCCAAGAGACTATGGATATGGATGTTGTTGCGCAAAATCTTAAGAAGGAGCTTCAGGCTATTACTTTGCAAAGAGATATTTT
>JACQZH010000010.1:16550-28692 GCA_016213925.1 Candidatus Omnitrophota bacterium
AGAAGCGGATTTTGCAAAACAAAAGGAACAAGCAGATTCAATGCAAAAGAAACTGGATATTATTCAGGCAGAGAAAAATAAAGAGCAGCAGGTCTCTATGTCGGAGCTTGAAAGTATAAAAACGGAGAAGGAATCGTTAAAGAAACAGCTTGAAGCAGAGAGGTCTAAACTTGAGAAGCTTGAGAGCGTAAGCCGAGATTACGGTAAGGTAAGCGAAGAGCAGGAAGAGCTGCGTAAGAAATTAGAAAAAGCGCAAGCTGATTTAAAAGCCAAGGCAGAAGAAGTAAAGAGCATAGAAGGGAAACGCAAGCAGCAAGAAACAGAGTTATCGGAGCAGAAAAAGAAAGTACTGCAGCAGGAAAAAGAAAGACAGGAATTAACGCAAAAGATAGAAGCCCTTGATAAAAAGGCAAAAGATACAAAGGGAATAGATCAAAATAAAGCAGAATACGAGAAAAAGCTTAACGCGCTGGAGCAGCAGCTTAAGGATATGGATAAAGAGCAGCAGGTCTCTATGTCGGAGCTTGAAAGTATAAAAACGGAGAAGGAATCGCTGAAGAAACAGCTTGAAGCAAAAGAGAATGTAGTTACTGAAATTAGCGGTGCTAATGAAGACGCAAAAAAATTATTGTCTGATCTTGAACAATTGCAGGAAAAGCTGCGGGATTCGCAAGAATTGGCCAAAGACAAACAAAATACGATTAATAATCTACGTATTGAAAATGAACGTGCCCAGGCAGAGTTAGCCCAGCGTAATTATGAGATAGAGAAAATTTCAGATGAGAAGAATAATTTGGAGACGGAAAAAGCTCTGTTTGAGTCAAAACCCGGGAAGGGGATTTATAAACCTGGATCAGATAAACAGTTATCAGAACAGCTGGCTAATTTAGAAGCAAGTTTGGCAGAAAAAGAGGAAGCGCAAAAATCTATGGCAGCCCAGCTTGAGGCAGAGAGCAGTAAAAAAGAAGAAATTTTGAAAGAAGTTAGCCAGTTGAAAGAAAAATTGCTTTCTTTGGAACGTGCCCAGTCACAGGCAGCAGACAGTATTCTTGAACAGCTTGAGAATTTACAAAATCAAAAAAAAGCATTACAGGCAAAATTGAGAGAAATCGTCGAAGAATTAAAAAGCAAGACGGAAGATATAAAAACAGCTAAGGAAAAAATCGAGAAAATCAGCCAGGAATTAACTCAAAGTGAAAACGAAAAAGTTATTATGGCTGAAGAGATTATTAAGCTTAGGGAAGAGAACAATACGCTAAAGTCTTTAGAGGATGCAGAGGATGCGGAAAATTAACAAAATTTTAATCGTTGGGATAAGTGAAAGAAATGAAGCTATTTGAACGTTGTTTTCTGATTATTCTTGTTGTAATGATTGTGACAGGTAGCGCATGGCCTGCTAATGCCAAGGAAGAGGATATTGCGCAGGAGCATTATAAAAAAGGGATGTCTTTTTATAATCAAGGGAAGTATTCAGAAGCTTCAAGAGAATTTCAAAAAGCGATCATTACCAGAAAACAGGAAGGCGATGAGCATTACAAAAAAGGGTTGAAATTATATGAGCAGGGCAAGTATCAACAGGCGCAGGAAGAGTTCAAGAAAGCGATCGTTAAAGTTAAAAAGCTAGAGGAAAAGCAACCTGCTATGGACAAAAAAGAAGAACCGCAAGATAGTGCTAAGATTAAAGCTTTGCCGGATGGAAAAAAAGAAGTTTTAAGATATTTGATTGGAGAGGCGGATATGCTGCGGGTAAGAGTCTGGCAGAATGCGGATTTAGATGACGATGTTATGGTGCGTCCGGATGGGATGATATCATTTCCTTTAGTCGGCGATGTCCCGGCTATGGGCCGTACGATAGATGATTTTAGAAATGACCTTGCCGCTAGATTAGAAGAATATATCAAGTATCCTCAGGTATCGGTTTCGATTAAAAAATTAGGCGGGAAGAGGGTTTTAATGTTAGGAGAAATTGCGCGTCCTGGATTTTATACGGTGACAGGAAGCAATACTTTACTTGAGGCCGTAGGTTTGGCCGGAGGTTTTACTGAAGATGCCATAGCTTCTAGTATTGTGCATATCAGCGGAGGCTTTGAAAATCCTGAAGCTAAGCGTTTGAACCTGACTAAAGCACTGGACAAAGGGGACATGACTGATAATGTTGTTTTAAAGTCAGATGATATTGTTTTTGTTCCGAAAAAGTTTGTTGCAGATGTCCACTATATATTAAGTAAAATGCTTGCGCCGATATCGCGAGGCGTATTGGATGTAAAAGATATCGAGGACGTAAGCCAATAACCGGGGTTAGTCGGTTTGAAAGAGAGGAAAAGAAGTGCGCGATATTAAATTGATTACAGATAATATAAAAGGTTTTGTTTCGGAAAAAGATATCAGGTTTGTTTATAAGCCGATCAAGCTTATTAATGAAGCTTTGAACAAGAAGGAATGCCCGGGTAAAGATTTTGTCGGATGGATCGACTTGCCTTCTAAAATGCCGGAAAAATTGATCCGGGACATTGAACAAACAGCTAAAAAGGTGAGGGCAAACTGTGATGTATTTTTAAATTTAGGCATTGGGGGTTCTTATTTGGGAGCAAGGGCTGCGATAGAGTTTTTAAAGCCATCTTTTTTTAATGAATCGAAAGAAGAAAAACCAAAAATCTATTTTGCCGGCCATAATTTAAGCGCGGATTATCTGAAAGGCCTTTTTCGGGTTTTAGAAAACAAAAAAATTATTGTTAATGTAATTTCCAAGTCAGGGACAACAACGGAAACAGCAGTTGTTTTTAGGATAATAAAACAGTACATGGAGCAGCGTTACGGCAAAAAAAATACCAGGAATAGGATAATTGCCACTACTGACGCGCAAAAAGGAGCGCTTAAAAAGTTTGCAGAGGAAGAAGGGTATAAAACATTTGTTATACCGGATGATATTGGCGGCCGGTTTTCCGTGCTTACTCCAGTCGGACTTTTGCCGATAGCAGTGGCGGGGATTAATATACGTGAACTTTTAAAAGGAGCGCGTGATTTTGAAAAAAAATGTAATTCCAACAGCACGAGAAAAAATATCGCATTCAGGTATGCGGGTATCCGGCATATATTATATAAGCAAGGGAAGATCATTGAAATGCTTTCTGGGTTTCATCCTGCGTTGCAATATATCGGGGAATGGTGTAAACAGCTTTATGGAGAGAGTGAAGGTAAAAGCGGAAAAGGTATATTTCCGGCATATTGTGCGTTTACAACTGACCTTCATTCTTTAGGCCAGTTAATCCAGGAAGGAAAACGCAATTTATTTGAGACTTTTATAGTTATTGATAGGTCAAAAGCAAAATTCAGTGTGCCAAAATTTAAAGATGATGTTGACGGCTTGAATTATTTGGCTGGCAGGGATATTGAATTTATCAATAAAAAGGCGTATGAAGCAACAGCTAAAGCGCATTACAAGGGCGGTGTGCCGAATATGACAATTGTTATTCCTAAGCGCAGCGCGTATGCGCTTGGGCAGTTATTTTACTTTCTTGAAAAGACCATTTCCATAGCCGGGCTGCTTGACGGAGTGAACCCTTTTAACCAGCCGGGAGTAGAGGCATATAAAAAGGAAATGTTCAAACTTTTGGGTAAACCATCGGCGTAGCTTATAGCTGAGAAGCTCATAAGCTCATAAGTAAACAGAGCACTTTTAGAAATTTCAAGTAACCTTAAGTAACAGACATTCAAATGGAACTTACTCTAAAATATCTTGTCTAATAAAGTGGGAAAAGAAAATATTGTTAACGGGCAGAGTGCGGGTGATAATAAGGCAATAGACAGCGCCTTAATCTATAAGGTGCAGCAAGGCGACCGTGATGCTTTTAATGAGCTAATGCTTAAGTATCACCGACGGGTATTTAATTTGGCATTAAGGATCCTGGGTGATTATACCCAGGCAGATGAGGTGGCTCAGGATGCTTTTGTGCGGGCATATCGTGCTGTTTCCGGGTTTCGCTGCGAGTGCAGTTTTTCGACCTGGATGTACAGGATCACGGTAAACTTAAGCCGCAACTATATAAAGAAGAAGCGAAGATTTAATCATTTAAACACATCATTTGATAATCCTGTGCAAAGTAATGATTGTCCGAACAGTAAATACGATATTGGTAATAATGCCGCAACTGCTGATAAGATACTGATTGATAAGGAAAAACAAGAAATTATAGAAAAAGCTATACAGTCTTTGGATGAGCATTTTCGCAGTGTTGTGGTCTTGAGGGATATGGAGATGCTTTCTTATGACGAGATCGCAGGGATTCTTTCAATTAATCTCGGAACGGTTAAATCCAGGCTGGCACGGGCCAGGGCAATTTTACAGGAAAAACTGAAGGACGCGGTGTAAGATGCAGTGTAAAGAATGCAGGAAATTACTTTCTCAATTTTTAGATGGGCAGTTAGAGCAAGGCCAGCAGATTGCGATGAAAGAGCATCTCAAAAATTGTCCGGAATGTTCCCGTGTGCTTGATTCTATAACTGAGATGGTTAATTTAATGCACAATATCAAAGAAGTTTCTCCTCCGGAAGATTTTGCGCAAAAAGTAAATAAAAAAATAGACAGAACAAATGTTTGGCAAAAATTTTTTAGCGGATTAAAAATAATATTTACGCCCAGGATTCCGGCGCATGTGATGGCTGTAGCAGCTACGGTAGTAATTGCGGTGGTTATTGTCAGGCAATGGCCGATAAAAGAAACGGTTTATAGCGGTGCGGCTTTACATGAAAAGGCTGGCCCTGCAGTTCAAATTTCTGCGGATACGGAAAAAAATAAATCTGCTGATCTGGTTAGAACAAGGCAGGAATCCCTATCTAAAGATCAGCGTAGTCCCTTTATAAGTAAAACATTATCTGCATCTTCAGTTGGTTATGCGGAACCTAAAAAAGAAGTAGAATATTGCTCCGGAGGAGTTTGCGAGTTCCCCCTGGAAGATACGCTTCGGAAAAAAGATGAAAGCAATCTGATAAGTTTGAAGGAACAGATTAGCAAAAAGGAAAATAAGCAGTTAAGTAATGCGGTTATTGAAACCGGGGCGGATTCGGGAAGTAAGATTTCTGAAGAGCGAACGATTATAGTCTTAAAACCGAAAAATATAAAAGTGGAATTAAAACCGGGGAATTATATTGCTGCTAATCAAAAGCAAGTTATGAGTTTTGAGGCTGTCCAGAAAAATAATGAAGCCTTACTGATTGATAATCTGCTTGCTGAATTAAATATTAAGGATATTGTAAAAGTGAAAAGTGATGAGCGGTTAAAGTACAGCTTTACTCTTCCTTTTGGCGGGTTCAATAAGTTTTTAACCAAAATTAAAGAACTTGGTGAGCTTAAAATCCTTACGCCAATGCCAGTTCTGCGTCCGGAAGCTTATACCAGTATTTATGGAGGTATGATCAGGCCGCAAATTCTCGCAGAGCCTATTTTTGTAGAAGTTATCATTGCTGATAAAAGATAGCATGGCCGCATTATCCCGGGATTATATCTAACCAATTGTTTAACAATACGTTACGTCTAAAATTCTTTCCAGCCCGCAATTTGCGCGAATTATAATAATATGGTATACTTTTTGACCCTTTTAAAGAGGGTAATATTTCGCTTCCTTTTGTAACTTAAATATAAAAGAACCTTAAAAAATAAGCCAGCATTGCTTATTCTTTATTACAAAACATAAGGAAAGTTTCCAGGTATAAAATGTTATTTTTCAGAAATAAACTATCCAGGCTAATCGTAGTATTTCTTCTTCAGGCAATTTTACTGGTTAATTTTGCTTATGCGCAAGATATTGAAATATCGAGAAAAGAAACTCTTGATTGTTTAGGCCCTCGGCTGGCAACAAAAGATGCGGCTTTTCTTGTGAGTTTTTCTGATGAGTTGGGAAAAGCTAGTGAGGAAATCGATGAAATCGCAAAAAAGTTTCTTACCAATGAGCAATTTGCGAAGTATTTAGTAGTAAAAGCGATTTGGATTGAGGGGCATTTTAATTCATTGAAAAGTGCTGCGGAAAAAGTTAGTGCTATTTTAGAGAAAGCGCCGATGGTACGAAAAGTTTATGGAATAGGGTACCCCTTTTATGGAAGGGTTGATTTAAGAAAAAGGATTTATTCTACTTTAAAAAGATTGGAGTCTGGTGAGATTAATAATCTGGAATTTCTAAGAAGGATAACCCCTGATTTGGATGTATTGATTGTTGTTAATCAGGAAGATGAGGGGCCATGGGATATAAAAGAGAATATGGATGCAATTCTAAAGGAATATTTTATTAGATATGTAAGTAGTTTTAGAAGGCCATGGGCTGATATAAACAGAAGTTTGCAAAAGGATACAATATTAACAGATATTTATGCGGATAGAAATAAAGCTTTGGATATATTGATGGAAAAAGGTGAATACTCGTTGGATTTTATTTATGTGCCTGAGCATGTTTGGGATAATATTCCGGTGTTTATTATGAAAGGAGATATGAAGTATTTTAAGTTTATTAGAGATATTTTGTTTAGTTTGCAAAATAACTTTGAAAAGCCATCAGATGTCCCTACTGAGTTTTTGCATAACTATGTTTTAAACGCGCTTTTTTCTGCCGGAGAAATTAAGCGGGAATATTTGATTGACAAATTGCTGGATGAACATCCTTATGCAGAATTAATAGCTATGTATGAAATATCTAGAGAGATCGTAAAAAATAAATTTGAAGGAGCGGTAAAACTGGCGCAGCAAAGAGGCTTGATAGAATATTACGGCGATAGAATAGTTCTGACTAATAAAGGGCGTGTATATGTGGAGAAAGTTCTTGAATACAGACAACTTTTGCTTGAAAAAGGATATGATTTATCGGGCAATTCTTTTATAAAACAGCGTTCTGCAATTGAAAAAAAGGCAGAAAAAGTTTTATTGCTTACGGGAATAAAAGACGTGAAGAACGATATATCTGCAGGAGAGTTGGATAGTGAAGCATTATTGAGTCTTCTAGTTGGGCAGGCGATATAAAAAAACATAATTTAGGGAACAGGGGATAGGGTATAGCGTTTAGCGATTAGAGCGAACGGAAGACCGGCGATAGAGGCGTGTTGACGTGAGGACGAGAAACAAGAAGGCTAAGACACAAGGTTACCTGTAAATAGTTTTTAGCTTGAAGCTTACGGCCTGTAGCGTATATAAAATTATGAAAAAAATACTAAAGATAGCATCGGTAATACTAGTCCAGGTGTTTTTATCCGTTAATCTTGGATTAAGCGCGGATGAAGCGCGGTATTTTCAAAAAGATACTCCTGGCGCGCTTTCGCCTAAACTTTGCCTTGATTTCAGTTCTTTTCAGGATGCCTATAAAGGGTTTGGCCGGATTAGCGGGCCGAGAATTTTATTTGATAAGACAAATCTGGTGATAAGGAAAAATCGCTATACTGATGTAGACGCTTTCAGGACTGTTATTGTCGATAATCTTTTTAACGCGGAATTTTTAACTTCATTGCTCGAGAATACTCCTGATGATACGCTGCCTTTGCCCTGGACTGTCGATGAGATTCGTAGTTTTTCCGTATATTTGCCTTCAGTGGTGAATAAACTACAGGAAAGCATCGGCGAAGAAAAATTATTTGAACTAACAGGCGTTAACGGCATGTCCGATAAGGATAAAATCCTGTGGTCGATATTTCAAGTACAGACAGAGCTGACACAGCGAATTTCTACAATGGATTCTTTTATTGTTGGCAATAGGGGAGAATACAAGACATTCTTGAACAAAATTTATGTTTATAACCGGATTACGGCAATTTTAGTCGCATTGGGTTTGCTCAAAAAAGACGAAGCAGATTTTATCCCCTATGATTTTGCCGAATCACAACGGGCGGATGTGCTTATTGATATAAAGAAAAGACTCTTAGAATATTTAAAAATACTTCCAATGGCGATTCCTACTCCCAAGATGCGTACATATGAAGCAGCGCTATTGGAGGAAGAGAAATCCCGTTATGGCTATGTTGACTGGTTAAAGGAACAGCTTAAAGATAATCTTAAAGCTGTTGTGCTTTATGGTTCGGCGGCAAGGGAGACTAAACAGTTTAATGATTATGATAACTGGATAATTGTAGAAGATCTTAACCAGGCGTATCGCGTTTTAAAAGGTAAGGCGATTACTTATAAAGACGGAAAAGTGTTGATCATGGGAAGGGAAGGCAAAGAGGTTTCCTTGAATATAGTGCCTGCGGATGTTTTTGCCAAGCTGTTTCATTTTAACGCGGTTTGCGACCGGAATATCGATCATTGCAAGGTATTATACGGCAGTGTAAATGTGTATGAGATAACAGAACAGGAGATGCTTGAGCGCAGTATAAGCAGTGTTTATTTGAGGTTAAAAGCTTTGCGGGCTTCTGCAATGTGGATAGGACGCGCGCCTGATGAGATTATCGGCAAGCCCGCGCTTTTTGAATATTTTGTAAAGAACACTCAGTTTGTAATGAACGTGTGTATAAATTACCAGGAAGGCCTGCGTGTTGTTTCAAAAGACGAGATCAAGCGGCGGCTTAAAGAGATGGGGATTGAGCTTTTTGAATATAAAGATGATCCGCAATATATTGCTAAAGCGATGATCCAGACAGCCGTGGACTCATCTTTTCTGCACAGTAAATATCTAAAAGACAGAAAACCTGACCTTTCTTTTTTAAATTTTGAGGCTATTCCGCTGCAAAAAAGAACAGTAATGCTGGAAGCTGCCAAGGCAAAGAAGCAGAAAATAAAAGACAGTTTTTTTGTGGCGCTAAGAAATTCAAGCGCTGCTTTTTTTATTGGGATAAAAGAGCTGTTTTTTAACTGGTGGCATAATGATCTGACGAAAAGACTTAACAGGCTTAGAAAAATACTGGGTATTGTAATTAAAGGCGAGAACTCGTTGAGAAAACAATTTATTGCCTATGTAATGATTGCCACAAATCTGATTATCGATATAAAATTTACAAATATTTTTCTAAAACCGGCTGTAATCGGATTGTGTATTATTTCCGGCAACCCTTTGCTTATGTATATAGCTGCTCCGGTATCGCTTTTTATTCTTGGCGGAATAATCAGAATGATCCCGACTCTTATTTTTAGAGTGATATTTTTTAATACTGTTAGATTAAATAAAGCAGGCTTAAAAGCTTTATTTATCCCTTGGGGGATAGGTAATTTCGCGCCGCTTCTATTTTTAGAAGGTTCTAAACCAGAAGATTTATTTATTGTTAATGAGATACGAAAACTATCGAAGATAATATACAAAACAGTAACAAATCATACTAGTTTTACCGAAGAAGAAAGAAATATGATAGAAGAATATTATGTGGAAATGGCAGCGGATATTGTAAGCCATCAAAATTGTTTACACGGATTTGAGTGCCGGAGATTTAAAGTCAGGGGTGCGAAAGCTTATGGTAAAGATAAAATCATTAAAAACATCATTAGAGAATCATCCGGGCTGCCGCTAGTTTATCAATTAAAACGCTGGATATATCAATTTTTTGAAATTGTTCATCCGGGGTATGAAAAGGGGACAAGGCCGTTATTATTTTTCGGCAGCAATGAAGAAACGGATGGAATCAAATACTATTTAGATGGTGCTGATGTCGCAGAAGAATATTTAGAGAATATATTTTGGTTTGATTCGTTAGCTTACATCGAAGAGCGAAATTCCCAAAAAATAAAACGCGGCGCAGCGGTTGTTAAGAGAGGAGATTCTAAAAGAACGGGCGGGGAAGCTTTAAATGATGAGGTTTTAGAAAAAAATGAATTTATCCCTATAGATGCTGAAAAATTTATAAAACCCGTTTTTAAGAATTATGCTTCAGGAGAAAACAATCAAGATTTTTTTAAGCCGGGAATGACTGTTTTGGATTTTGGCTCCGGAGCAAGGCTTGATTGGGGGTATGCGCTTACCATGAAGTATCCGGGAATTAAATATATAGGGGTTGATTCTAATGATAGCATTAAAGATAAATTTGTAAGATGGAAAAGGTATCTTAGTTTATCGAAAGCTGACCGCAGCCGGTTGAGATTTATAAGACAGTCTTTTTTTGATTCATTACCTGAAGATATTAGGCAGGCAGACGTGATCACAATTAATTCTCCGTTTAATACCACTGATTTTTTGGAGCAGGTAGAAAAAGGTAATTTAAGTAGAGTAATAAAACGTTATATAAAGCCCGGGGGAAAAGTGTTTGTTTATACCGAACATTTCGAAGTTTCTCCGCAAAAAAATAACAGCCGCTTTATTAATATGATATCTTTTGACGGCGCCCGTAAAGTGTTTAAGAAATCGCTGGAAAAAACGTTTGGAAAAGAGAATGTTATAGAGAGGTTGCATCCGCCGGCAGAATACTTAGTGCAAGGATTGATTATTACTAAGTTATTGCGATTGGTAAAGGAAAAAGAAAGAAAGGGAGGAAAAGTAAATGAATATAAAGCAAGCTTTTTTATAGTGAATATCCCTGCAGAGAGCGATATCCAAGCTGATAAAGAAGAAAAAATTGCTGAATATATGCGGTATCAAATTCAGAGCATTAAAAAAATGGGGATTACCGGTCAATCGCGTGTTATTTCATTTAATCCAGGCTGGCCAAGCGCGTTTCAAAAATGGGAAAAAGGAAAAGCTGATGAAAATGTTCCGGCATCATTAGAATGGCTTGCATATTCTGCCGGAGCTGAAGTAGTTATTGTTGAAGTTGATGTGCTTAAAAACAAGAGATGGCAGCAAGTAGCAGAACAAATTAAAAATAAAGAAGACAGTATTAGCGGTATTTCAGTTCAAAGAGAAAAAGATTTAGCGATTAAAGAGGGAGATTATTTAATTGTGGATGGCCGGGATAATGAGATTTTAGGAAATTTCAGGCAGCAGGGGTATAATTTTACTTTGCTGCCGCAGGAAGATGGTTTTTTACCGCAAACACAGAGAGTTTATAGGGTCGGTAAGTTATTAAAAGATTTATTTTTGCCAGGCGATAAGCCGCAGGTTTTGATTAAAGAAATAGAACAAATAAGTACTTCCATATCAGAAATCCTAATCCGGCAATCTATTTAGCTATATTTTTCTCGTATGAGGGAAGTTTTTTTCTTGACAGCCCACACAAATGTGTGGTAGTATCAAGCAAATACTGAAGTCCGAGGGATTTTTGCTTACTATGTTCGCTAGACGAAGGACGAGAAGGCTGTATAACACAAAGATGCAATTAATATGAGCATATATCCTGGATTACGAATTATGAGCCATGAGCTTATGAACTACAAACTAAAGGGGGGTCTGTATGGAGCTTACAAAAAAACAGCAGGAAGTATTAGTTTTTTTGCGTAAAAGGATACGCGAAGGATTGCCGCCGACAATAAGGGAAATTGCCGCGGAATTCTCTTTTTCTTCAACAGGAACAGTGCGGGATCATTTAAAAGCTTTGGTAAAAAAAGGGTATCTTTTTCTTTCTGAAAAAAAATCAAGGGCGATGGAGTTAACTGAAAAAGCAATGCTGACAATTCCTATTTTAGGAAGGGTACCGGCCGGAGTGCCTGTTTTGGCGATTGAAAACATTGAAGATTATTTCAACGTGGATAAACTATTTTCTCAAAAAGAAGATTTGTTTTTTCTGCGGGTTCATGGTGACAGTATGATTGGCGCGGGGATTATGCCGGATGATTTAGTTTTGGTGAAAAAACAGCCTTGCGCGCAGGATAAAGATATAGTTGTTTGCAGAATTGACGGAGAAGCGACTGTTAAAATATTGAGAAACAGGGAAAACCGTTTTTTTCTTGAACCGGCGAATAAAAACTATTCAATTATAGCATTAAACGAAAATTCACAGATTATCGGAAAAGTAATTACCACTATACGCCAGTATGTTTAATTCGAACGCAAGGTGGGACAGGCCGCTTCCTAATGATAGTAGATAAGGGGTCAGATAAGGGGTCAGATAAGGGGTCAAGTCTCAACTTGACAACATGGTGATGCAATGTTAGAATAGGCGCAATTAGAATGAGAAAGAGAGGGGAAAGTTAACTAAGAAGAATAGAGCAAAGAAGGAGAGAGCGTGGCAAGACCGATAAGGATTAATATCAAAGGTGGATATTACCATGTAATCAACCGCGGCCGCAATAAGATAAAGATTTTTCAAGAGG
>JACQZH010000063.1 GCA_016213925.1 Candidatus Omnitrophota bacterium
GGCCTGGGATGGGGAATGTATCAATACGCGCGGCTGAGTTTTTATGCGAGAACCTTCAGCCAGTTGAATTTGCCGAATTGAGTGCTAGCGGTTTTTTTTATCCTCATGATGCATGGATTGTTGACGGACAGGTTGAACGGCCGAGGCTTCCCAGCGGAAAATTTTACTTTTGGAAAAATAACCAGGGCAGGCATGATTTAATAATTTTTATATGCGAGTCTCAACCGTCGGTTGAAAAAGGGTATAATTATGCGAAACTTGTTCTTGATGTTGCCGCGACATTCAATGTGAAAAGGGTTTTTACTTTCGCTTCTATGCCCAGCCCGATTGACCATACCCAGGATTCAAGAGTCTGGGGTACGGCTACGGACAAGAAAATATTAAATGAATTAAGGAAATTTGATATAAGTGTTATGCTCTCAGGCCAGATCAGCGGGCTTAACGGGCTCCTTTTAAGTGTGGCTAGGGAGCGTGGAATAGAAGGTATATGTTTTTTAGCGGAAATCCCGTTGTATGCTTTACAGATAGAGAATCCAAAAGCTTCAAAAGCAGTGCTTGGTGTTTTTTTAAAATTATTACAAGTTAAGATGGATTTTAACGCGCTGGATGAACGGGCTAAGATTATTGAAGATGAAATAGAAAAACTGGTTGATTATTTTAAATCTGGAACCGGATCTGATCCGATTAGTGAAGAGGATATAGAAGTTATAAAAAAAACACTTGCTTCGGTTACGAGATTGCCTGAATCAGCGAGATTAAAAATAGAAGAGCTTTTTAAAGTGGCGGAAAAAGACATTACTAAAGCTAATGAACTAAAAAATGAATTGGATCGTTGGCAGATTTATAAGGAATATGAAGACAGATTCCTTGATTTATTTAAGCAAAAAGAAAAAGATAACAACTAAGATTATTCAATGCTGACCCTTTTTTTGAGACGTTTGTTCATGCTTATTCCGCTGCTTATCGGCATAAGCCTAATATCCTTCTTAGTTATTCATTGCGCTCCCGGTAAACCAACTGATATGCAACTTCAATTAAACCAGAAAGTAAGCCTGCAGGTAAGAGAACGGCTGGAAAAACTTTATGGCTTGGATAAACCTTTAATGACGCAATATGTGATGTGGGTAAAGCGCCTGATTAGGCTTGACTTCGGCAATTCTTTTATTGATAATCGACCGGTTATAGATAAAATCAAAGAAAGAATACCAATAACCTTGACTATAAATATATTATCTTTGATGCTGATCCTGATCATAGCTGTTCCGATCGGAGTTTTAAGCGCAGTTTATCAGGAAAGTTTATTTGACAGGGCGATGACCGTGTTTGTTTTTATAGGTTTTGCAATGCCTACTTTTTGGCTTGCGCTTTTATTGATGAAATTTTTTAGCGTTACTTTACAATTGCTGCCGGTTTCAGGTATTACATCAATTGACTTTGAAAATTATAGCTTTATGGGAAAAGTAATAGATTATAGCCGGCATCTTTTTCTGCCGATTATTATTTCGGCGTTTACCGGGTTGGCTGGGTTGTCGCGTTATATGCGCACAAGTATGATCCATGTCCTGCAACAGGATTATATCCGAACAGCAAAAGCAAAAGGCCTTACAATGGCTAAGGTATATTTTTATCATGCTTTAAAAAATGCTTTGCTACCTGTAATTACAATATTGGGGATGTCTATTCCGGGTTTGATTGCCGGAAGTGTTATAGCGGAATCAATTTTTGCGATTCCGGGGATGGGAAAACTCTATTATGATGCGGTAATGTCCAGGGATTATGCGGTTATTATGGCAATACTTGTGATTGGAGCTTTTTTAACGCTGATGGGTAATCTTCTCGCTGACTTGGCTTACTTCATTGCTGATCCGCGTATTCGTGTTGGGCCATGTGAATGATGACAAAATTACTTTGCGGCGAAAAGGCAACTGACTTCAGTCTATTTGGATAAATGGTTTTTAGACAGGATTGCGCCTAATAGTGAAAGGACTGCACTTGTGTAATATGAAAAAATTTTTAAACCATAGACTTGCTGTTTCAGGCGCTATAATTATTTTAGTAATCAGTGTATTTGCCATATCAGCTCCGCTGATAAGTCCATATCAGCCTGATGATATAGCAATTGGCCAGTACCTGCTTGCGCCTTCGGCTAAACATTGGATGGGGACTGATATTTTGGGCAGGGATCTATTTAGCCGTATGGCATATGGAGCTAGGATCTCGCTTATTGTAGGGCTTGTTTCCGTGTGTATAGCAGTTATTCAAGGAGTTTTTTTCGGTGCGATTGCCGGATATTACGGTAAGAGCGTGGATAACATAATTATGCGTTTTGTAGATATAATGTTGTGTTTCCCGAATATATTTCTGATTTTAGCGTTAGTGGCGTTGCTTGAGCCTAATATTATAATTATAATGGTTGTTATTGGAGCTACCAGCTGGATGGGAATAGCAAGATTAGTCAGGGCGGAAATATTAAGCTTAAAAGAACGGGATTTTGTCAAGGCTGCAAGAGCATGCGGAGTATCTGATTTTAAAATTATTATTCGCCATCTTGTTCCCAATGCAATGGCCCCAGTCATTGTCAGTGCTACGTTAGGAGTGGCTGGCGCAATATTATTGGAATCAAGTTTGAGTTTCTTGGGTATCGGCGTACAGCCGCCGACTCCTAGCTGGGGAAATATTCTTATGGATGCGAAATTAAGCTTAGGGATTGCCTGGTGGATGACGTTATTTCCCGGGGCAGCTATTTTTATAACCGTGCTGGGATATAACCTGCTTGGTGAAGGATTACGGGATTTATTGCTGCTGAGGAAATAGTAAACAGTAAAAAACTGATGTCCGAATGACGAGGGATAAAATCCTAAACCATAAATCCTAAACTCTAAATAAACTCAAATGTTCAAAAATAAAAATACAAAACAAAATAACCGAATGAAAATTTTGTTTAATAATTTAGGATTTATAAATTTTGGATTTATTTAGAGTTTAGTGTTTAGAGTTTAATATAGTTTGTTGCCTGCAGCTTGCGGCTTGTAGCCTATATCAGGATATCTTATAAATACTATGGCTAAACTTCTGGAAGTGAAAAATCTGAACACAGGATTTCACCACGAGGGACGGATTATTCCGCTGGTTGATGATGTGTCTTTTTTTATCGAAAAACAATCGATTCTTGGTTTGGTCGGAGAGTCAGGTTCTGGGAAGACCATGACTGCATTGTCTTTGACTAATCTTTTGATTGACCGCAATTGCCGGGTTGATAATGGCAGGGTTATGCTAGAGGGTAAGGAAATCAGCTTATCAGATGAAAATTGCTTAAAGGAAAAAAGAGGTAAAGAAATTGCCTATATTTTTCAGGAACCAACCACATCTTTGAACCCAGTGATGAGCATAAGGGAGCAGATAGAAGAGGTTCTCCTGATGCATCGTACTGATATCGAGAGGAAATCAATTAAAAATTTTATTATAACCCAATTACAGGCAGTAGGTATCCATAATTCTGAAAAAAAAATATCAAGTTTTCCTCATCAATTGTCCGGCGGAGAAAAACAGCGCGTTATGATTGCCATGGCAATGGTAAGCCGTCCGAAATTGATAGTTGCTGATGAGCCGACGACTGCTTTAGACGTGACGATTCAGGCGCAGATTTTAACGCTTTTGCTTGAGTTGAAAGAAAACTTTGGTGTTTCGATTTTATTTATCAGCCATGACTTAAATATTGTTGGGCAGATATCCGATTATATCGCTGTTATGTATGCAGGCCAAATAGTTGAATTTTCAAAGGCAAAAGAGCTGATTAACTGCCCCAGACATCCGTATACAATAGGGCTTTTTAATTGCCTGCCTAATCGGATTAAACATGCCAATGTAAAAGAGCTGTCAACTATCCAGGGAGAAGTTCCTAAAGCCGGTAATTTTCCAGACGGCTGCCGTTTTCATCCGCGTTGTCCGAAGAAATTTGACCGTTGTTCTAAGGAAATGCCGCCGTTAATTTCTTTAAAAGAAGATCAGGAGGTCCGCTGTTGGCTATATTGACTCTTAAAGATATAACAAAAAAGTATCTATTTAAGAATAGTTTTTTCTCTTTTTATTCCGGAGAGATTAAGGCTGTTGACGGTGTATGCCTTGAATTGGAAGAGGGGAAAACTTTAGGGTTAGTCGGAGAGTCCGGATGCGGTAAATCGACATTAGCTAATATTATCCTTAAACTTATTGAACCTACAACTGGAGAGGTTTTTTTTAACGGTAAAGAAATTACGCAGGTCAGGGAAAAGGAATTTAGGCCTTTACGCAGGCAGATTCAGATTGTTTTCCAGGACCCGTATAGCAGTTTGTCTTTGCGCCTTCGAGTTAAAGATATAATTGCCGAACCTCTGGAAGCTTGTTTAATGGAGAAAAATAAAATTTTAGAACGCGTTAAAGAGCTTATTGCGCAGGTAGGTCTGGGGCAGGAGTATTTAGTCCGTTTTCCGCATCAATTAAGCGGCGGGCAGAGGCAAAGGGTTGGGATTGCCCGCGCTTTGGCAACATCGCCAAGAGTTCTTGTTCTTGATGAAGCTGTTTCTTCTTTAGATTTGTCTACTCAAGCGCAAATAATCAATCTCTTAATCAGATTGCAGGAGCAATATAAACTAAGTTATTTATTTATCGCGCATGATTTGAGCCTAGTGCGTTTTGTAAGCGATACAGTAGCTGTTATGTACAAGGGTATAATTTTCGAAAAAGGGCCGACAGAGATGATATATGACAATCCAGCCCATCCTTATACAAAACTTTTGTTAAACAGTATTCCGTCGTTTGAAAAAAGCCTTAAGAATAGAAAAGATAGGTATATGATAAAGCAGGACTTTTCTTTAAACAAGAGTGAGAAATTTTTCGGCTGTTCTTTTTATCAGAATTGCCCTAAGCCTATGCCTTGCTGTGAAAAGCAAATGCCTGGGTTAAAAGAGATTGGGAAAAATCATTTCGTGAGTTGTTTTTGCTATGAGTAAAAGAGAATAATTCTTTAATGTGGCAACTTAATATTGTTTAGGCATAACAAGATTAGATTTCATAAAACCTGCGGATTTATTTGCAAATTATGGATTTATCCCGAAAATTGCCTGTCTGCCACCAGGCAAGCATCTTTTTATGCGAGACATTATTTTGCAACTGGTTTTCTCGAAATAAGTTACCATAATTCTTGTTTTCCATTGCAATTTTTGGGATAATATAAAAGGAACACGGATAAGTTAACATCCGAAGAATAGGTATAAAAAGAGTATAAGAAAAATTAAATAAAACAGGTAAAAAAATGTCGGAAAAGCTACCTATAAGTGTTGTAATCATTACAAGAAATGTGGAAAATAATATCAAGGATTGTTTGGAATCTGTGAAATGGGCTGATGAGATTGTAATCGTAGATAATAATTCTTCAGATAGTACGATTAAGATTGCGCGCCAGTATACTAATACTATTTATCTAGACCGCTGGGATATGGAAGGTTCGATTAGAAACCGTTCATATCAGCGGGCGAAGAATAACTGGGTTATTACCCTTGATCCTGACGAACGTGTAAACGAAAATCTGAAAGTGCAGATAGAGGAATTTTTGAAAAAGGGAACAGAATACAATGCTTTTTCAGTTGCTATGAAAAGTGTTTTTGGACGAAGATATTGGATGCGTTACGGCGGCTGGTATCCTGCCAGCAGAGTAAAAATTTTCAGGAAAGATAAATTTCGCTATGAAGACGCGGAGATTCATCCGCGCGCTTATCTTGACGGCAAAGAAGGCAGATTAAGCGGCGAGATTATTCATTATTGTTATGATGATTTTACACAGGTAGTTAGCAAGATGAATCTTCAAAGTACTCTCGAAGCTAAGAAATGGCTGCGCGATGGGCGTAAAATGAATCTTCGGATCGCATTGGTCCGTACGTTTTCCCGGTTTTTTAAGATGTTTCTGCAGAAAAAAGGTTTTAAGGACGGGATGATCGGATTTATGATGGCTTGGCAATGGTCAACTTATCAATTGTTAAGCTACGTTAAATATTGGGATATGAAAAAGATAAAGGAGACAGCGGATTTAAAGGAATAAAAACTGGTTTTTAATTAATGCGTAAGGATGAACAGCTTAACCTAAAATACAACCTTTGAGGATTATCTAAAATAATAGTTATTCCGCGTTCAACCCTCGAATTAAGAGTGCAGTTTAACTTGCCGCGTTTTTAAATGTGACGGATTCTTAAAAATTTTAATCAAGTTGAATAGTTGTAAGCTATTTTAGATGGTTTTATAAAAATTTTCGGAGTTATTGCGATGACGGAATTAGTAGTTTTACTTATTGTTATGATTATCGGAGCGGTTGTAGCGCTGGAAATAAAGGATTTGCTTTCTTCTGTAGTTATTATCGGTGCTTTAGGATTATGCTTATCTGTAGGGTTTGTTTTGCTTAAAGCTCCTGATCTGGCGATGGTACAGCTGGTTGTTGAGTTGATATTAATGGTAATCCTTATAAGAGCGACAGTAATAGAAGATAAACACGATAATAATAAAAAAAGGGAAAACGCATATTTTTTTGTTGTAATTAGCAGCTTAGTGGTATTCTTAAGCGCGGCGTTTTTTATTATCAGAAAACTGCCTATTTTTGGTAAACCGATTTTTCGCATTAGCTATGCATATTTAAAAGATTTGAATATCAATGCTCTGGGGTCAAACATATTGGCTTCGTTAATGCTTGATTGGCGTGTGTTCGATGTTTTTGGCTGTATGATTGCTTTGTTTGTCGCGGTTATTTGCGTATTATTATTGGTAAAGGGAAAAAGAAAGATTTAAAACCAATGCCGGAGAAAAAAAATAATTTGAATTTATCTTATAAATCAAAAGGGATGAGTCTGGCAGTTAAAACTGTAACCAGGCTTTCTGTAGGGATGCTCCTGCTTTATGGGGTTAATATGACTTTGCATGGGCATATGATTCCTGGCGGGGGTTTTGCCGCAGGGATATTCATTGCTTTGGCTTTTTTAAATTTGATCCTTGCTTTTGGAAAAGACCCCGCTAAAGAGCGCTTAAATCAACGCCGGATGGCAATTATCATGGGCTTGGGGTTAATATTATTTCTATTTATCGGGATGCTTGGTTTTGGTAAAGGATTCTTCTTTGCTGATTTCTTTAAGAATAATACGGGGTTTTTTTCAATATTGGGAGGGAAAAATATCCCATTTTATAATATAGCGATCAGCTTGCAGGTGAGTTCAGGGTTATTGACAATTTTTCTTTGTTTAACTTTGTTGAAAATAAAAGGCGAATAAAGTGATATATTTTTTATGTTTTGTTTTATTTTCAATAGGAGTATACGGGGTTATGATGAAAAAGAATATTATAAAATTGATAATGAGTACGATAATCATTAATTATTCCATTCAGGTTTTTTTTGTCCTTTCCGGATACAAGCTGCAAGGAGATTTACTCGTATTTAGCGCGGATAACAATATTTTGAATATGGTAGACCCTATCCCGCAGATTATTGTGTTAATGGCGATTCTTATCGGTTTGGCTGTAAATGCGGTGCTGGTAACAATCGCTATTGGTCTATATCAAAAATTTGAAACTTTTGATATAACAAAAATGTTTGAGGTTAAAGAATAACTTATGATGATTATTCCGCTGTTTTTTATAATACCATTATTGAGTATTTTTTTTATCGCCGCTTTTACAAGAGAGAAATCTTGGCTGGCGAATCTGGCGGCAGTTTTAGTAGCTGCGGTTTTGTTGATCCTTTCATTAATGCTGGCGCTGTTTACGGGAGGCGGTAAAGTTTTATGCTATAACATGGGTGGATTTAGTTTTCCGGTTTCAATTATGCTGGTTGCGGACAGTCTTGCGGTTTTTATGCTTTTAATTGTTTATTGCATCAGTTTACTTACGCTGATATATTCAAAAGGATATATGCAAAGCTATCTGGATAAATGGAAATACTATATTTTGTTTTTGTCGATGCTGGTAGGGGTTAACGGCGTTCTGCTTTCCGGGGACATTGTTACGCTTTATATTTTTCTAGAGGTTAGCGGGGTTTCCAGTTATGCGCTGGTTTGTTTCACTAAAAAAGCGAATGCTTTCGTTGGGGCTTTCAGATATATGATTAAGGGAGTTTTAGCATCATCGATTATCTTGTTTGGCATAGCGCTTTGTTATAGTTATTTATCCGCGCTGAATCTGGCGGATATCGCCCAACAATTAATTATAAGGCATGAGACTGCGCAGATACAGATGAGGGAAGATATAGTAATTTTATTTATTTTAGGATTTTTTTCTGTTGGTTTTGGGCTAAAAACTGGGATATTCCCTTTTCATCGCGGCGTTATAGAAGCCTATACTGCCGCGGAAGCTCCGGTTGCTGCAATGCTTTCCGGAGTGGTTATACCAGTGATTGGGCTTTATGCTTTTATCCGGTTGTTTTTTTGTGTTATTGGGGTTTTTCCCGCAGGGATGACTTTATTATTGGCTATGGGAATATTATCTTTTTCTGCCGGAATAATAAAAGCATTACGCGAACATGATTTTAGAAAAATAATTGCCGGCCATCTAGTTAGCGAACTCGGGCTTGTTGTTTTTGCTTTTGGGCTAGGCACCCAGAATGGCCTGCTTGGAGCGATAACTCAAATGGTTAATTATATAATTATTAGCACGCTTTTTTGTTATACTAGCGGGATGGTTTCCTATGCAATCAATTCTAATCATACTGGTAGAGCCTATGCACAGATAAAGAACATAATGGTTGCCAGGGTTGCGGTTTTTACCGCGGCTTTAGCGCTTTGCGGGGTTTTCCCTTTTAGCGGATTCTGGAGCAAATTTATTATAATGATTGAGGCTAAAAAGGTAGGGAACGGACAATGGTTTTTTTTGCTGGCATTGTTTTATCTGCTTGCTTTTATTTCTTCGATTAGAATTTTGAAAAAGTTTATTTTCACCGGTAAAAAGGGAGATGCTTTTTATAAGCCGCTGAAAATAAAAATTCCTTTTTCAATGAATTTCCCTGTGGGCATATTGGCTTGCATTAGTATCGGGGCTTATATTATCTGGTTTTTTTATGCGAAGGAAATGTTTTTTATTCCTGCAATTAACGTTTTAAATGAAGGCACTCTATATGCGCAAAATATTTTTCTGGGTATAAAATGAAACGTAAAGTAGTATTTTTTATTTTCTGTATGGTTATATGGATTGGCCTTAACTGGCCGGTAAGCTCTTTATGGCTAGCTACGGGACTTATTGTGAGCATTGTTGTTTCGTTTATTGGCAGCGACTTTTTTTTAAAGCGGATCCATATGGTGACCCATATTAAACGCTATTACTGGCTTGGCCAATATGTGTTAGTTTTTTTATTTGAACTGCTTAAGGCGAATATGGATATATTATGCCGGATGATGCGGCCCAATATTACAGTGAGCAGCGGTATAGTAAAAGTGAATACAGAGATTAAAAGTGAATCAGGGCTTACCTTGCTTGCTAATGCAATCACTTTTTCAAAAGGAGCGGCTGTTTTAGATATAGACGCAAAGAACGGCTGCTTATATATTCATTGGTTTGATGTTGAAAATCAGAATATTTCTGCGCAAACAGAGGCCATTGTCGTTAGGTTTGAGAAAATATTAAAGAGGATTTTTGAGTGAAATGAGAATAATTTTCTGGTTATTTAGTGTCGTCGTTATTTTTATTTTTGTTTTGAATATTTTTATTCTTTATAATTTATTCCTGAACCGGTCATTAATTTTTCTGCTGTTTTGCTCATTAATCGTAATGATACGTTTATTCTATGGGCCGACAGCAGCGGATAGGATAGCGGCAATTACAATCATAAGTATTATGATTATAGGACTTTGCGGAATTTTGGCATTATTTACAGGAAAGAACTGGTATATGGATATTGCTTTAGTTTGGGCTTTACAATCTTTTATCGCCGCACTTACATTTGCTAAATTTCTTGAACGCAAAAAATTTTATGATTAACTGCCTTGCGGTTAAATCAGCAAGAGTTCCAGAGGTAAGAATAAGAAAACGGAGAAGCTGAATAGTGAATGAAATTGGACATGTGTTGATTATTACTGGGCTTATATTTGATTTTTGCGCGGCAATTAGTTTGGTTCGGATGCCGGATATGTATAGCAGATTACAGTCAGCGGCAAAAAGTGTTTGTTTGGGTACCTGTTGTATTTTATTTGGTGTTTTTTTCTGTTCCGCTGATGTTAGCACTGGTTTTAAAACTCTATTAGTAATATCCTTTCTTATTATTACTGCGCCTGTTTCTGTACATGCGTTGATGAGAGGAGCATATAAAAACAATATTTCGGCCCATCCGAATTGGATTTGCGACCAGTATGGCCAGGATCAGGATGCAGCTGCGCGCAAAAAGTAACGTTTAATTGCTTTTTTATCGAAAACTGATAGAATTATGATGAACTAGTAAAGATTAAATAAAAATGCAAAATGTTGGCAGAGACCCGATTGTTGTTCCTATAGATAAACTTACGAAAAGCCGTACTAAAACTGTTCTGGCACTGGGCGGTGAGTTAAAAGCAAATTATTGTTTTATCAAGGATGGGAAGGCATATTTATTTACAGAATTTTCGGATTTAAAAAATCCTCTGGTTTATCAAGAGTTTAAGGCAAGTGTGCTAAAGCAGTTAAAAAATTTTTCTTTAAAGCCCGATATTATAGCACATGATTCAAACCCGGTATTTTTGAGTACACGGTTTGCGCTTGAGTTAAAAGGCAAGATATTTGAAAAAAGTAAGATTATCAATATACAGCATCATTATGCGCATATCGCGGCTGCTTTAGCTGAAAATAACCGCAAACCTGAAAAAGTTATTGGTGTTGCCTGTGACGGCACAGGATGGGGGGATGACGGAAATGTTTGGGGTTGCGAATTTATGCGCTGTGATTTGGAGAAAAATTTTCGTTTTGGGCATCTTGATTATATGTATTTACCAGGATCTGAGCAGGCGATTAAAGAACCTTGGCGGATTGCGTTTGGAATGCTTTTTAAAATTTATAAAGAAAAAGTTTTTTCTTTACCGATCCCTTGGCTGAAAAAACATAAATATGAGACTAAAATCATGGCCCAGATGATTAGAAAACAAATAAATA